>NZ_BMOL01000007.1 GCF_014647055.1 Deinococcus aerolatus
GCGTCACACCCGATTCTGAACCCAGCAGATTCCCTCCCGCAATTTTGGATGGCCTGTCCTCCAGCCTCTAGGCGGCACTACCGTAAGGAAAAGCTCAGTTCCTGAAAATCACTTCCTCTCGCCCGAACGAACGTAGGGCCAGCAGCGACAGCAGCGCCGCGCCGATCAGGTTCGCGAGGATGGCCAGCAGGATCTGATCGGTCTGCGCCGCGCCCTTGACGATGTTCAGGATCGAGACCATCGAGCCGAACAGCGGCACGGCGTGGACGGCGGTGCCCAGGGTCAGGAAATCGGCGAACTGCAGCATCACGGCGGGCAACACGATGATCAGCGTCAGCGGCGCGATGTACGTCTGCGCCTCCTTGAAGCTGCGGGCATAGATGCCGATGGCGATCAGCACGGCGCTGATGATCAGGGCGGCGCTGGCCGCCAGCCCCAGCATGGCCAGCGTGCCTCCGGGGGTCAGGGTCAGCTGCCCGCCCATGGACCCGGCGATGTCCGCCCCCAGGCCGCTGCCGCCTTTCAGGAACAGGGCCGCCACCAGCCCGCTGATCACGAAGCCCACCACGCTGAAGCACGCGCTGGTCAGCGCGGTGATGGTGGTGGCCAGCAGCTTGCCGGTCACGACCTCGGCGCGGCGCACCGGCGAGACCAGCAGGCTTTCCAGCGTGCCGCGCTCCTTTTCACCGGCAGTGGCATCAATCGCGGTGGCCATACCGCCCGACAGGATGAACTGCAGCATCAGAAAGGGAATCAAAAAGGCCAGCTGCCCGCTGCTCTGCTCCTGCTCAGGGCTGGCGTCAACGGGCTGGATCGTCACAGGCGTCAGGGTGTCTGCGCCCAGGCCCAGGCCCTCCAGACGGCTCAGGGTCAGGGTGCGGTTGTAGCGGTCGACCACCTGTTCCACCTTGCCGTAGGCCCCGGCCTGTGCCCGCAGGCTGCTCAGCTTGGCGTAGACCTCCAGGGTCCCGCTGCCCTCACCCGCACGGGTGGGCAGCGGGGCCGGGGCACGAACCGCAGCCTCGACCTCGCCGGACTGCACCGCCTGTGTGGGGTCCGTCACGGGAACCAGGGTGACGCCCGCGCGCACCGTCTGGCCGTTCACCGTCTCGTCCTGCTCCAGCGCGGCCCGCAGTTCCGGGGGCAGGGTGCCCACCACGCCCACCTTCTGCCGCTCCTGCTGCTGCCCACCGATAAAACTGCCCAGCAGAACGGGCAGGCCCAGCGACAGGGCCGGAATCAGGATCAGCGGCATCAGGATGGTGGCGGCCAGGGTGCGGCGGTCCCGCAGGGTGGACAGCAGGTCACGGACGGCGATGCGCCAGACCATGTCCAGGCGGACGGCGCCCGACGTTCTGGGTTCAGACCGCACGCTGCTCACCCCCGCGCACCAGCGAGAAGAAGGCGCGTTCCAGGCTGGCCTCCCCGGTCCGGGCCAGGATGTCGGGGATGCGCCCCACCGTCAGCAGCCGGCCCTCGTGCAGGATCGCCACCCGGTCACACACCTCCTCGGCCTCGGACATGACGTGGGTGGAGTACAGGGTCAGCCGCCCCGGCGCGCGGGTCGCCAGCACGAAATCCAGCAGCGTGCGGCGGGCAAAGATGTCCAGGCCACTGGCCGCCTCATCGAGGATCAACACCGGCGGGTCCTGAATCACGGCACGGGCGATCACCACCTTCTGCTTCATGCCGGTGCTGTAGTCCCCGGCGCGCACGTCCAGGGTGCGGCCCAGTTCCAGGCCCGCGTCCAGTTCGGCAATGCGGGCCTCAGTCTGGGCACGGGTCATGCCGTACAGCCCCGCAAAGGACCGCAGCACCTCGCGGCCAGTCAGGCGGGCGGGCAGGCCCATGCCGCCGTTGACCACGCCCACCCGGCGGCGCACCTCCTCGGGCTGACGCAGCACGTCGTGCCCGTCCACCGATGCCGTGCCGGACGTCGGTTGCAGCAGGGTGGCCAGAATCCGCAGCAGCGTGGTCTTCCCTGCGCCGTTGGGACCCAGCAGGCCGAAGACCTCGCCCTCAGGGGCACTGAGCGACACACCACTGAGGGCCTTGAATTTGCCGTAGGTCTTGGTGACATTCTGAATATCGAGCATGGTTCTGGATTGGGACATGGTTCTCCTGGGAAAGTGGGACAGGCACAGGGTGAAAGGGGTTGGGGCGGAAGCCGGGGATCAGGGTTCAGCCCTCATGACAGGGGCCGCTTGAAGTAGTGGAAGACGCCGCCCAGCCAGGTGTCGACCAGCGTCCAGCCCTGCTGCTGCAGCTCGTCGCGCTGCTCGCCGCTCAGCAGGCCGCCCAGGCGCTGGTACAGCCAGCGGGGACGGGTGTCCTGTTCCCCTGCGGCGCGGCGGAACGACAGCGTGCCCAGCCCCACCCCGGTCAGCTCCCAGCCGACCTCTCCCATCTCGCGCAGGATGCCCAGCTCGTTCAGGGCGGTGGCAAAGCGGGTCTGGTAGTCGAAGCCCGGTTCCGGCAGCAACGCGGCAGACAGCGGCTGGCCGGGCCGCTCCGGATCGATGAAAATTTCCTCGATGGTCCCCCCGAACAGCCGCGCGATCCGGAAGGCCAGCGGCAGGCTGGGATCGTACTTGCCGGTTTCCAGCGCATTGACGGTCTGGCGGCTGACGTCCAGCTCGGCGGCCAGATCGGCCTGGGTCCACTGCCGAGCGGTGCGCAGCCGGCGAATGTGGTTGTCCACCGCCCTATGGCTCCCGGTGACGCAGGGCCAGCACCGCCGAGGCCACCGCCCAGCTCAACATGCCCACGGCGTAATAAACGAAGGTGGGGGTCTGGAATTTAAAGGCCGCTTCCAGGGCGATCAGTGCACCAGCCACCACCATCGTGACCAGGAAAGCGATGCTGGTGGCCTGCATCTGCAGGGCGCGCATGTACTCGTCCATCAGCAACACGGCCCGAACAGTCAGTACCGCGAAAAACAGCGGCAACGTCGAGAGGATTCCGAAGCCCATGCCCTTGACAAAGCTGAAGAATTCCCCATCCCCACTCTGGCCCATGGCTACCAGTCCGGCGGCCAATACCGCGAGCGCGCCACCAGTCAGTGCCATGGTCCCTGCGACACGCTGCACTTTCTGGCTGCGGCTGCCCCCAGCAGAGGCGCTACGGGCTGACATGGGCGTCATCTCAGGTCTCCCTGAAGGGTGTGGCTTCCGCTGAGTCTGGGCTTAGTGGTCAATAGTGACATCGGATTCAGGCCATGGGTTGGTGCGGACAACGAATGGGTGCAGGTCATGTCAAATCTCCTTGACTCGAGAGTACGGTTTCCTTGACTAGAATGTCAAGCCAGGTTGACTTTGGGAGGAGGCACTCTGGCCCGCTTCCTCAAGGTCAACTTTCTGTACCCTCATCAAAAATGAGAGAAAGTATGTGACAATAGGAGAGTTGCGCCGCTGAGCGCAGCTGTCATCGGCAGCCGTATTAATGCAATTTTTTTTGGCGATCCACGCGCCACATCGCTTCTCTTGGAATTTGTCACGGTGCTCTGGGAATAGTTGTTGCGCCGCTCCTGAAATTCCTATTCGGAGGACATTGAATGTTTAATCCCCCCACCCTTGAAGATCTGCAGGAAACCCGCCGCGCCAATGAAAAGCTGGTGCTGAGTGCCCTGGACAGCAAGCCCGAATGGGTTGAGACGGAGCTGGCCAAGACCACCGGTCTGGCCCTGTCACACCTGCGCGCCGCGCTGGCAAGCCTGCTGGACCAGGGGCGCGTGCGCCGCCTGCCCGGTACCGGCACCCGCGCCGTATACGGCCTGGCTGATCCCGGTCTGGCCGATGTGCCCGCCACCCCGCTGACCAGCGACGCCAAGAAGGTCCGCGACTACCTGGAAGGCCGCGCTGACAGCGCCCTGTACATGAGTGAGCAGCTACGCATGACCCGCGAGGACGTGATGAGCGCCCTGAGCCTGCTGAACGCGCACGGCATGGTCACCTGCACCTTCGTGGGCAGCCTAGTTATCTTCCGCATGAAGGAAGTGCAGGCGCTGGGCGCAGAGCAGACCGCTCCCGCCGCGACCGGCAAGAAAAAGCAAGTCGCCTGAACTGAGCACCCCTGAACCAAGCTTACTTGGACCAAGCGCAGCTGACCTGAACACGTCGCAGCGCCGCCGGACTTCCCTTCACGGGGAGGTCCGGTTTTTTCAGCGTCCACGCCGTCCCTCTGCCTAAAGCCCCCTTTAGTCCTTTCGCGCTCAGGGCCGGAACCGGACATGCAGGCTGGGGGGCATGAGCGACGACCTCAAGCCGGGCTACGACCCCGCCAACCAGTCTCCCGCCGAGGGCCAGAGCCATCCTATTCCCGAGGCGGACCGGGGCAAGGCCCCCAACACTGATCCTGCGGACAAGGATGGTCCCGCCGAGGGCGGGCGCGGCGCCGTAGAAGACGACAGCACCCCCGGCAGTTAGGCGGCACGGTGAGTGCCGAAGCTCCGCTGAATGCAGCCCGCCCGGATGAGGAGCGGGCTGAACTGCTGCGGTGGATGAAGAGCAGCTTGCACGCCGGGTACGGGGACCGGCATCTTGATCCCCGCCGCGAGCCAATGCACGAGCTGATCAGCACCATCCTGTCTCAGCGCACGACCTGGCAGGACGAGGCCGCCGCCTACGACGAGCTGTGCGAGATCGGTGACTGGGACGCCATCATCGCCGCGCCTACCGATGTGGTGGCCCACGCGATCCGCCGCAGCAACTACCCGGAGAGCAAGGCCCCACGCATTCAGGAGACCCTGCGCCGGATTCGTGACTCGCCGGGCGGCTATAACCTGGAATTCCTGCGCGACCTTCCCAGCAAAGATGCCCTGAAGTGGCTGACCGACTTGCCCGGCGTGGGCGTCAAAACGGCCAGCCTGGTGCTGCTGTTCAACTACGCCCATCCGGTGTTTCCAGTGGATACCCACGTCCACCGCATCACGACCCGCGTCGGTGCGATTCCGCTGATGGGCGAGGCGGCGGCCCACCGGGCACTGCTGAAAGTGCTGCCCGAGGACCCTTCTTTCCTGTACGAGCTGCACCTGAACCTGCTCAGGCACGGCCAGCAGGTCTGCACCTGGAGTCGCCCCAAATGCGGCGCGTGTATCCTGCGCGAGCGCTGCGACGCCTTCGCCCTCTTTGGCGACCGGGTGCCGAGTTTCAGCGAAACGGTGAAGGCCAGGGGCAGGGCGGCAAAGCAGCCGGGCTAAGGCCCTAGCCGGCTGTCTCTGGGAGATTACCCTCCTGGCGCGTCCGTCCACCGCTACACCCCACCCAATCACCCATTCGCTGCCCCCAGACGCGCTATATTGGGCGGCTGTGACGCGCCCGCCTCTGTGCTGAGATCAAGCCATCTCCGGGGCCGCCGCGCGCACACCCCGGAGGAGTTTTGAGTTACTGGCGCAATACCATAAAGCCCTTGCTGGACGATGAAACGGGCACGATGTTCAAACACGCCCCGGTGCGTGTCACGCTGGCCTTCCCCAACCGCTACAGCGTGGGCATGGCCTCGCTGGGGTATCAGGTCATCTACCGCATGTTCAACAATGAGGACGGGGTGGCCTGCGAACGCGCCTTCCTGCCCGACGACGTGGACGCCTTCGAGCGGCTGGGCCAACCTTTGCCCACCGTGGAAACCGGGCGTGAGGCGGGGGACTGCGAACTGTTCGCCATGAGCGTGTCGTTCGAGCTGGACCTGACCAACATCATCCGCCTGCTGGACGTGGCTGGGATTCATCCCCTGCGCGAGGGGCGCGACGACACCGACGCCATCGTGATGATCGGCGGGCCGCTGACCAGTAGCAACCCGTATCCGCTGTCCCCCTTTGCCGACGTGATCGTGATCGGCGACGGCGAGCAGATTATTCCGGTGGTGTCCGACGCGCTGCGCGAGGCCTCCTCCCGTGAGGATTTCTACGATCTGATCGACGGCATGCCGGGCATCTTCCTGCCCGCTCGGCACACGCACGAGCCGACCTGGGCCACCGCGCCCAAGGAGCTGCTGCCCGCCTACAGCCAGATCGTGACCCCGCACAGCGAGCTGAGCAACATGTTCCTGGTAGAAGCGCAGCGCGGCTGCCCGCGCCCCTGCACCTTCTGTCTGGCACGCACCATGTACGGCCCCAACCGCAACAACGGCGGCCAGGAACTGCTGGACGTGATTCCCGACTGGGCGCAGAAGGTGGGGCTGGTGGGTGCGGCCCTCTCGGACTTTCCTCACACCAAGTTCGTGGGGCGCACGCTGACCGAACGCGGCGTCAAGCTGGGCGTGTCCAGCATCCGCGCCGACACGGTGGACACTGAGCTGGCCGAGATCCTGAAGGCGGGGGGCCTGCGGACCTTCACCGTGGCGTCCGACGCGCCCAGCGAGCGCCTGCGGCGCTGGCTCAAGAAGGGCATCACCACCGAGGACCTGCTCAAGACCGCGCAGATCAGCCGGGATCTGGGCTTCTCGGGCCTCAAGGTCTACATGATGATCGGGCTGGGGCCGGAGAACGACGACGACATCAGCGAACTGATCGCGTTCACCAAGGAACTAGCGGGCATCAACCGCATTGCGCTGGGGATCTCGCCGTTCGTGCCCAAGCGGCACACGCCGCACTTTGCCGACCCCTTCGGGGGCGTGGCGGTCATTGAGGCGCGGCTCAAGCGCATTCAGAAGGAGCTGCGCCGCACTGCCGAACTCCGCAACGTGTCGGCCAAGTGGGCCTGGGTAGAAAGCGTGATTGCGCGCGGCGGCCCCGAGATCGGCATGGCGGCGTACTCGCTGTACCGCAACGAGAGCATCGGCGCGTGGAAGAAGGCGCTGGACGAGATCGGCTGGGTAGATGAGTACGGCGACAACGACGCCTCGTCCATCTCGCTGCCGCCGGGCCAGTACGCGGCGCGGGGCGTCAGCGCGCACGCCGATGGACTGGCGATCTAAGGCCCCTCCCCCGCATCCAGCCCCCCTCCCCTGCGGAGGGGGCTTTTTGCTTCCGGGCGCATCCGCTGATTGGCCCATGCGCCCGCCATTTATGCTGTGCTGTACTCGCGCATGAACTCCACCGCCCCTTCTCCACTGCCCGATTTCCCAGACTTCCAACCTCGCGAGGGCAGCCCCGCGGACTTCCCGCTGCTGGCCGATTTTCTGAGTGTTGCCCACCCGGACGCGCCCAGATCCGTGGTGGATCTGGAACGGCTGGAAGCGGGCCGGACCCCCGGCGAACCGCACCGACGCCTGCTGGCCCTGCGCGGCGACGAGATCGTGGGTCTGGCCGAGACCGGTGTGCCGCGCATGGACGGGCATCCCGGCTGGCTGGAAGTGATGATTCGCACCCGGCCCCAGGAGGCGGGCGGGGAGCTGGCCGAAACCCTGCTGAGGCTGGCCGAGGGCCACGCCCTGGCCCACGGTGCCCGCACACTGCTGGCCCAGGTCCATGAAGACTGGTGGGAACACGACTTTCTGCGGCAGCGCGAGTATGCCGAACATGACCGGATGTGGAACAGCACCCTTGATCTGCGGACGCTGGACTTCGCCCGGTTCTCGGGGACGCAGGAGCGGGTGGCAGACGCTGGCGTGACAATTCAACCGCTCTCGGCCCTTGGAGACTTTGACGACGCGGGGCAGCGCCGCTTCTACAGGCTGGTGGCCGCCCTTCTGGCTGATGTGCCCAGCACCACGCCGGTGAGCCTATGGCCCTTCGAGGTCTGGCAGCGCCGCGCGGGGCACAAGATGTTGCCGGAAGGCGTGTTCATCGCCGTGGCCCCCGGCGGCGGGTGGGTGGGCCTGAGCGAACTGTACCTGCCCATCGCCACACGGCCCGGCACCCTCCACAACGGCCTGACCGGCGTTCTGCCAGAGTGGCGCGGCCACGGCGTCGCGCTGGCCCTGAAACTGGCCGCTGCCCGCGCCGCCCTGGGACGAGGCTTCACGCATTCGCGCACCGGTAACCACAGCGTCAACCGGGCCATGCTGGCGGTCAATACACGCCTGGGCTTCGTCCGTGAGGGCGCGCGGGTGACGTTGCGGCGCGACGTCTAGCGGCGGCCCTTACAGACCCCTACTGCCTACTCGCGCCACTGCTCGCGCTGGTACTTGATGCGGTAGCGGCTGCGGCTGGCAGCCTCGATCAGGTCGGTGGGCGTGGCAATTTCCGGATTGGTGCTGGCCCCGCCGACACTGGCATGCAAGGGGGAACCGCGGAAGGTCATGCCGTCCAGCGACAGCTGCAACCGGCGGGTCAGGTCCATCAGTTCCACCGGGGGTGTGTTGTCGAGCAGCACGGCGAATTCGTCCGGACCCCAGCGGAAGATCAGGTCACGCTGCCGTTTGTGCTGCATGATGCGGCCGGCCAGCTCGCGCAGCAGCTCGTCCCCGGCGGCCTGACCGTACGCCGCGTTCACCTTGCGGAATCCGCTGAGGTCCACCAGCAACAGGCCCAGGGGCCGTTTGTGGCGGCCCTGCCAGCGCTGCTCGATGGCGCGGGTGAACGCCAGCCGGTTGCCAAAACCGGTCAGCGGATCGTGCAGGTCCGTGCTGCGGACCGCCTGCCAGCGTTCCAGCATCACCAGCGCGCTGCCCAGGATGGCGCACAGCGACAGTGTGACTCCCGGCAAAAGGATGTTGAGCAGCCAGTACGGCACTGCCAGTGCCAGTGCCAGCAGCGCCAGACCAAAGCCCCACAGGCCGCCGGCCAGCACCGACACCACGGCAATCAGCGCCCCGGCCAGCATGACGGCCCACAGCGGCAGCGAGGCAAACGGCGGGCTCAGCAGGGTGGACACGGCCCGCGCCTGCATCTCCACACCGGAAACCAGCTGCCCGCTGACGTCGCGCACGGCTGTTCCGGCGCCGCTGGCGGTCAGGCCCAGCAGCACCACGCGGTTCTGAAAGTCGCCGTAGCGGATGGTGCCGTTCACCACTTCGCGGAAGGGAACCACCGGCAGGCGCTGGGGGTCCGGGGCGCTGTAGCGCAGGATGCGTGGCTGCGGGTCCAGCGGAACCGGGCGGCCCGCCGCCACCGCCAGCTGCCGCGCGAGGCTGGGGGCCAGCCCACCGGGCGCGGACGGCTCAGGGTAGGCCGCCTGAAACGAGCGCACAATGCCGTCCCGGCTCAGGTTCAGGGCGCTGACGCCGATGGGGGCCAGCCAGCCAGGCCGGACGGCAGCGGGTTCGCCGGGGGCCGTCGCCAGCACCACTCCAGGGCGGCTGAACACGGCGGCCAGCCCGGCATCGTTGTACTCCGGATCGCCCAGCAGCACGTCGATGCCGACGGCAGCCGCCCCGGCCTCGTCCAGGGTGTCCAGGGCCTGACGGTACAGTTCGCGCGGCCAGCTGCCGATACGGCCGTAGTCCCTGAGTGTGGCGTCGTCGATGCCCACCACCAGCACCCGCCCGTCCGGGGGGCTGGGAAAGGCGCGGTTCAGGGCATCCCACAGCAGGGTGTTCTCCATCTGCCCCCAGGCCAGCAGCGCTGCCAGCACAGCCGCCAGCGGCGCAGTGAACCGCCGCATGGGGCGGGAGGCACCGGGATGGCCGGGGGTCAGTTCACGGAAGCCGGACATGGCTCCGGTTGTCTGCCTCGTCCTGCAGGGTCAGCGTGACCGCCGCCCCGGCCTCCGCCAGCGGCACGGCCCAGGAAAACCGTCCATCCACACCAGTGTCCATAGACTGGGTGTCCACAGAGCGGGTGAAGCTCTGTCCCCCCACCTCGACGCTCAGGAGAACACGCGGGGAACCGGCGTCCACCACCGCGCCGGCTAGCGTCAGGACGCGGCCCTCACGCCGGACCGTCAGATCCTCGACCCTCGGGGGGGTGCGGTCCACTGTCACGGTCTGGCGGCGCTCCAGCGTCTGCCCGTAGCGCTGCGCCCGGACGCTCACGACATATCCGCCCTCGGGCAGGGTCTCCTGCAGGCGCTCCAGCCGGAAGGTGCCGTTCTCACCGGCCAGCGACACGGTCTGTCCGGCCACCGTCAGGGTGACCTGCGCGTCCGGAAGGCTGCGGGCGGCCAGGGCCAGCTCCTGCAGGCTGCGGCCCGGCAGGTCCAGCTGCAAGGTCAGGCGCTGCGCCCGCGCCGCATCCTGCGCGATGTTGAACCGGTCCACGGCGTCGGGTTGCAGGGCGGCCACCTGCCCACCCGCGCCGAGCTGCCGTCCCTGCCCCAGGGTCTGATCCGGCCGGCCCGGCAGCGCCACCTGGCCGTCAAACACCTTGACCAGGCCGCCGGCATCCACCCGGAAGACGGTGCCCCGGACCGCCGTGCTGACCACCGGCGTGTCGATGCGGTAACCGCCCTGTCCTCTTTCCACCACATTCCAGGCGGTGCCGCGCACCAGCCGCAGCTGCACCTCCCGGCCCTGGCTGGTGCGCTCAATGCTCACCACGCTCAGTTCACTCTGGGCGTTCAGGCGCAGGTATCCGCCGCCCGCGAACCCTATCTCGGCCCAGGCGTCGGCCCCGGTGTTCAGCGCCGCGCCGGGTTGCAGATCGTCACCGACCACCGCCACGCGTGCGGCTTCCTGCTCCCGCACCGTCACCGACCCGCGCGTGGCCTCCACGGTTGCCTCACCCATCCCTTTGTACTGGGCGGCGTACCACGCGTCATCCTCGCGGAAGACCGTGATCACGCCGCTGCCCAGAGCGATCTGCTGCCCCGCCGCCACGTCAATGGTCCGGCCCCGCAGCGAGATCCGCAGGCGTCCCGCGATGACCGCCACGCGCTTCTCGGGGGCGCTGAGGTCAACCCGGAACTGCCCCGCGCCGCCCATCACCACATGGTGCCCCACAACATGCACCGCCACCGGCCCCATAAGGAAGAACCGCCCGGACAGCAGGTCCGCCTCGTCGCGGTAGCGCCGCAACTCGGACGTGCTGCCGATCACCACCTGGCCCTGACGGCCCGGCTGCACCACGGCCCGGCCGGTGCCGGTGCGCAGCCGGGTGGTGACCTCGGTGGGGGTGGTGGAGGCCCGCCATATGCCGCCCGGCCCCAGAAGCTCCACCCGGCCCTGCGCCTGCTGCAGGGTGGGCGACGCGGTCACCCCAGCTTCCGCGGGGGCCTGAGCGCCGGCCAGACTGCCCAGAGTCAACAGCGTCAGGGAGACGCGGCGCTGGGGCGTGGGGCGGGAGAAAAGGGCGGGCACCATAACTGATTTTCCAGTTTACGAGAAAAGCCTGACAAAAGGGCGTCTCAAGGTATACTAAAGGGCGTGCTTGTTGCTGTCCAGGACGCCATCAAAGATTACGGTCCCGCGACCGTGCTCTCCGAGGTCACTTTTGCTGTTAGGGGCGGTGACCGCATCGGTCTGGTGGGGAGGAACGGGGCGGGCAAAACCACCCTGCTGCGTCTGCTGACCGGGCAGATCCAGCCGGATGGGGGCAGTGTGCGCCGCGCGCCGGGCGTGCGGGTGCGCTCGTTGCAGCAGGACCCGGTGTTCGACAGGGGCGCAACGGTAGACAGCGTACTGAACGCCGCGTTTCATGATCTGGATGCTCTGGAAGCCGAGCTGGACGAGGCCGCCCGTGCCATGGGAGCTGGAACGCCCGAGAGCGTGCTGCGCCACGAGGAGATTCTGGAGCATTACGTCCGGCGCGGAGGCTTCGAGCGCCGCAGCCGCAAGGACGCCGTGACGCTGGCCTTCGGGTTCCGGGGCCGTGAGGGCACGCTGGCCGAGAGCCTCAGCGGCGGCGAGCGCACCCGCCTGGGCCTCGCGGCGCTGCTGGTGGAAAACCCGGACGTACTGCTGCTTGACGAGCCCACCAACCACCTGGACATCGTGATGGTGGAGTGGCTGGAGAATTTCCTGAGCCGCTACCCCGGCGCGGTGCTGGTGATCAGCCACGACCGCACCTTCCTGGACCGCGTGACCAATGAGACCGCCCACCTGCGCGGCGGCACGCTGCGGACCTATCCCGGCAACTACAGCACCTTCCGCGCCGCGCTGGACGCCGAACTGGAGCAGCAGGCCGCCCGCGCCGTACAGGACGCCCGACAGATCGCGTCCTTGCAGAGCAGCGCCGACCGCATGAAGATCTGGGGCCTGGGCATGAGCAAACTGGCCCGGCGCGCGGCAGCCATGCAAAAACGCGTGGACCGCATGCAGGCCCGCGCCACCGCCGCCCCGCCCCCAGAGCAGCGCAGCGCCCGTATCACCTTTCACGCGCCGGGCAGCGGCGACATCGTGCTGGACGCCCGGCACCTGACCCGCCGCATTCCGGTCGAGGGCGGAGAAACCCGGTTGCTGTACGAGGACGTGAACGTGCAGGTGCGCCGGGGCGAGCGCGTCGCCATCATCGGGCGCAACGGGGCAGGCAAGACCACGCTGCTGCGGGCGCTGCTGGGCCTGGAGCCCAGCGACGACCCGCGCGCGCGGGTGCTGACCGGGGCGCGAGTGGGCGTGGGCTACTACGATCAGGCGCTGCGCGGCGTCTCGCCCGACCAGACCCTCTACGACGTGGCCCGCGAGTACGTCCAGAAAGACCCCCAGGCCCATGACCTGCTGGGCACCTTCATGTTTCCCTTCGATCAGCACGACAAACCCGCCCGCATCCTGTCCGGCGGCGAGCGGGCGCGACTGGCGCTGCTGAAGCTGGCGCAGGAGGACCGCAACCTGCTGGTGATGGACGAGCCGACCAATCACCTGGACATGGAGATGGTCGAGGCCCTGGAAATCGCCCTGGAGGACTTTGACGGCACGCTGCTGATGGTCAGCCACGACCGCGCCTTTATCGAGGGGCTGGCGGACCGCATCTGGCTGATCGAGGACGGCCACTTCTACGAGTACCCCGGCTGGGAGGACTACCGCGCCAAGCACCGCAGTCTGGCCGAACGGGAGGCCGAGGAAGAGCGGGAAGCGGCGCAGGCCGAGGCCAAGGCCGCTCCCAGAACCGCCGCTCCAAAGGGCAAGGGGCTGTGGCACCTGAAACGGGAAGTGGAGGCTATCGAGGCTGACATTGCCCGCCTGGAAACCGAATTGGAAGCGGCCCAGGCGGCCCTGAATAGCGCTTCCCCCGACGCCGACTTCACCGCGCTTGGCCGTGCGGCCCACGACCTGGAAGTGGCGTTGGAACGCAAGATGGAAGAGTGGGGCGAGAAGGGCGCGGAGGTTGAGGAGAAGGAAGGTTGATTACTTAGACCAGACGTAACAAAACACCCCCCATACCGGGGGGCGTTTGCTTTTAACCCAGCTACGGGGCTGAAGAGAAATTTTAGTTTGCGGGAACGATATCCACGTAATTCAACTTGGTATTCTGGCCGCCCTTGGCGTCAATGGTGAGCTTGCCATCTGCAACCGTCACCATGACAGTGGCGGACTTAAACTGTCCAGCAAGTGTCGGAACGAATTTGCTGATCGCGTTCGTGCCTTCGACGTTGATGGTGTGCGAGCTGTTCAGGTTGCGCTTGTCGGCGTCACCGACACTGACAGTCACGTTGTACTTGCCGTTGACCACCTTGTACTCGAACGCGCCGGGATCATTGGTGGCTGGGGCATTGCAGGTATTGCCAGTCGTGGGGGATCCGCACTGCATCTGGATCTGGGTGTATTGGCGGGCGTCCCCACCAGCAACGACGTTGGTGCCGTCGACAACGCGGTTGCGGGCGTTGTTGGTCAGGTCGAGCGGCACAGGAGTCGCCGTACCCGCGCTTGCTTCCGTCACCCAGCCGGTCATGCTGGCCGCCGTGTAGGCCGCGCCCGTGTTGGCCGTGTAACCTACAGGGGTCGTCGCAGCAGCTGTCTGGAAGTTGACCTTGGCGGTGGTCAGGCCGGGGGTAGTGTCAGCAGCCTCGACCTTAATCGTGATCACTGCGAACTTGGTGGTGTTCACGGTCGAGGTGGCAGTGATGTCAGCCGTGCCCACGGACTTACCAGTCACCAAGCCGGCGGCAGTCACAGTAGCTACGGCATCGTTGCTGCTCTTGAAGGTAAAAGTCTGGGCAGGGCTGTTGGTGCCAGTGGCCACCGCTTTTACCGTGGTGGTCTCATTAACTTTGATGGTGGCGGGCGTAGCAGTAACAGTCACGCCGGTCACGGTGGCCGCAGGCTGGGGTGTGGGAGCCGGGTTGCAGGCCATGATGGCGATCGAGGAGGTCAGGGCCAGGGCAATGGTGGCGGGACGGCGGAACATGGAGAATGTAGACATGCGTTACCTTACCTTTGATTGAAAGTGTCGAGAGGACGAAGGGCCTGGGATTGCAATCTGCAGCCTAACACGCATTGTTTCGGGCTGTGATCGGAAGTGCGCCTTGCACATTACGGACTGCAACCCCACCGTCGACAATCCCCCTGCCACGCTTTGCAGCCTCGCAGCGGGACCTGCATGATACCAATGGTGTGTAATCTCACCCTGTAAAACAAACAGTCGGTTAACGCTCCTCTGGACTGGGTGTTCAGGCAGATGGACTCAGCCAACCACGGGTTCATGCTTGTCCCCATCTTCTGTAGGGAGCGTTACTGAAACGTGAATGGACGGTAGGCCCAGCGCCAATTTCATTTACGGCACGGTTGACTGCGCCTCCCCTTCTAAGGCAAGGGGCGTGACCTTCAGCGTCAGGGTGAACACCAGCGCCACTGCTACCAGCCCCAGTGCCAGGAAATATGCCGACCGCAGGCCCTCGGCCAGTGCCGTGCCGCCGCTGGCGATGGCCGCCTCGCCGATCAGCAGGGCCATGACGGTCACGCCCAGCGCCCCGCCCATCTGGCGGGCGAACAGGACACCACTGGTGACGGCCCCCAGCTCGCCCTTGTCCGCCGCGCCCTGTGCCGAGAGCAGCAGCGTCAGCATGGAAAAGCCCATGCCGGAGCCGACCACAAAGCCCAGCGCGGAGGTGACCCACAGCGGCGCGTGGACCGTGAAGGTCAGCGCGGCGAAGACCACCACCAGCACCGCGAATCCCAGTTGCGAGATGCGGGCCAGTGGAATGCGCCGCATCAGTTGCGCGGCCAGGATGCTGGCCAGTGTCCAGCCCACCAGCGCCGGAGTCAGAATAGCGCCTGCTGCGGTTGCGCCCCGGCCGGTCACGCCCTGGGCGTACAGCGGCAGATAGGCGATCACGCCGAAGTAGGCCGCGCCCGCCAGAAGATTGGCAACAAAGGCCACGCGCGGAATCTGGTCACGCAGCGCCGACATGGGCAGCAGCGGCGAAGCGTGGCGGCTTTCCACCCACAGCGCCCCGGCCAAGATCAGCACGCCGGCGGCAGCCGCCCCCCAGTTTTTCAGCTCCAGGCCCCAGATCAGCAGGGCGCTGCCCGCCGTGAACAGCGCCGCGCCCCCCCAGTCCAGCTGCGTCTGGCGCCGCACGCCCGACTGCCGCAGGTAGCGCGACACCATGAAAAAGGCGGCCACCCCGAAAGGCAACGACACGAAGAAGGTCCAGCGCCACGACCACGTTTCGGTGAGCCAGCCGCCCAGCAGCGGCCCCACCAGACCGCTGATGCCCCAGACCCCACTGAACAGCGCCTGCACCCGCCCACGCTGTTCCAGGGTGTACAGCTCGCCGATGATGGTCAGCGCGATGGACAGCAGCGCCCCCGCACCCAGTCCCTGCAACGCGCGCGCGCCAATCAGCCAGCCCATATTCTGCGCCGCGCCGCACAGCACGCTGCCCAGTAGAAAAAGTGCCATCCCCGTCAGGTACAGCTTCTTGCGGCCCACAATGTCCGAACCCCGGCCCCACAGCGGACTGGAGACGGTGCTGGTCAACAGGTAGGCGGCAAAGGGCAGCGCGTAGAACGCCTGCCCGTTGAGGTCCTGAATCACGCTGGGCATGGCGCTGGCCACCACGCTGGATTCCAGCGCATTCAGGAAGACGCCCAGGATCAGGCCCACGGTGGCCAGCTTGCGGGCCTGATCCAGCGCGGCCTGATTCGGTGAAGCGGGAGCAGTCGTGGTGGGCGGGGTCACGCGCCAGAGGCTACTCCTGCGTGTTCTGCCAGAGGGTAGTCCGCCGTACCTGGACCGCCTGCGCCCTTATCAGAAGCCCAATACAAGCCTCACCTCTCCCGGCGTGGGTCTACCCTGAATCCCATGACCATGCATATGCGGAATCTGGGGGCCACCGGCCTGGGCGTCAGCGAGATCGGTTACGGGGCGTGGGGCATCGGCGCGGACATGTGGAAGGGCGCGCAGGACGACGAGAGTCTGCAGGCGCTGCGCCGCTACCTGGAACTGGGCGGCAACTTCATCGACACGGCCATGGGCTACGGCGACGGCCACAGCGAGCGGCTGGTGGGACAGGCAGCCCGCGACTATCCCGGCACAGTAGTGGCCACCAAGATCAGCCCCAAGAACGGACAGTGGCCCGCACAACCCGGCGTCCCGGCGAGCGAGGCGTTTCCCGCCGAACACGTCATCGCCATGACCGAGGCCAGCCTGGAGCGGCTGGGCCTGCCCCGCATCGACGTGCAGCAGTTTCACGTCTGGAACGACGCGTGGCTGGGGCAGGGCGACTGGCAGGACGCGGTCACGCAGCTCAAGCGCGACGGCAAGATCGGCCACTTCGGCATCAGCATCAACGACCACCAGCCGGACAATGCCGTGAAAGCGGTGGAGGCGGGCGTGGTGGAAACCGTGCAGGTGATCTACAACGTCTTTGACCAGTCGCCGCAGGACCGGCTGCTGGACGCCTGCCTCGCCAACGGGGTGGGCGTGATCGTGCGCGTGGCGCTGGACGAGGGCAGTCTGACCGGCAATATCACCGCCGGCACGGAATTTCCCGAGGGAGACTGGCGCAACCGTTACTTCGGCGGCAACCGCAAGGCGGAACTGCAGCCGCGTTTGCGGGCCATTGAGAGCGATCTGGGCATCAACAGTTCGCAACTGGCCGAGACCTCGCTACGCTTCGTGCTGAGCCACCGCGCCGTCAGCACCGTGATCGTGGGCATGCGCAGCGTCCGCAACGTGGAGCGCAATGTGGCGATTGCCAACGGCCAGGCGCTGCCCGCAGAGGACGTCGCCCGCCTGTACGCCCACCGCTGGGACCGCAACTGGTACGAGGCGGCCGAGTAACGTTCCCGGCTGGAGGCTGCTGAGGCCGAGGTGGACCAGGAGACGGCCCCGCCCACTCCGCCCTCAGCCTCCTCTCCCGGCTAGCCTCGACGCTGCAGCAGCATGGTGCGTTTGCACTGCGCCACCACCTCGCCGCGCTGGTTGATGGCGCGGTGCTCCACAGTGACCAGCCCCTGCTGCGGACGCGACCGGCTGTCCCGCGCCTCCAGCACCTCGGATTCGGCGTGGATGGTGTCGCCGTGAAATACGGGCTTCGGGAACACCACGTCGGTCAGCCCCAGGTTTGCCACCAGCGTCCCCAGCGTCAGCTCATGCACGCTCAGGCCCACCAGCAGACTGAGGGTCAGCAGGCTGTTCACCAGCGGCTGCCCGAACTCGGTCTGCGCAGCGTACTCGTGGTCCAGATGCAGCGGCTGAGGGTTCATGGTCAGGGTGGTGAACAGCACGTTGTCGGCCTCGGTCAGCGTGCGGGTGACGCGGTGGCGGATCACGGTGCCGGGGGTCAGTTCCTCGAAATACCGGCCCTGGGGGCGGTTCAGGTCTTCATTCATGTTCGGCCTCCGAAAGTTGCGCCAGCACAGCGCGGGCAGCAGTCAGCATGGGTTCGTCCACCATCTGGCCCTCGAAGCTGAAGGCCCCGTGGCCGCGTGCGGCAGCCGTGTGCGCGGCGTCCAGCAGGGCGCGGGCGCGGGCCGCTTCGGCAGGCGTGGCGCCGAAGAGATCGTGGGCCAGCGCCACCTGCGCCGGGTGGATGCACAGTTTACCCGCGTAGCCCAGGGCGCGGCCCTGCTCAGCGTCGGCACGGAAGGCAGCCTCGTCGTTCAGGGCCGTGACCACGATATCCAGCGCCGGTACGCCAGCCAGCCGCGCCGCCAGCGCCACCCGTGAGCGGGCGTACAGCACCTCCTGGTTGCCCGCCGTGCGCCGTCCCCCCAGGTCCGTCGTGTAGTCCTCCGCGCCGAAGTACGCCAGCGTCACTGCCTCCTCGCGCAGGATCTCCAGCGCGTTCCACACCCCCGCCCCGGTTTCCAGCCCGGCCAGGATGGGCAGGGTGAGGTTGTGCGCCCTGAATGCCTCGACAACGCGGTGGACATCTGCCGCCGATTCCAGTTTGGGCACCACCACACCTGCCAGTTCGGGGGTCAGGACCGCCAGATCGTCGGCAAAATACGGCGAGTGCGGGGCGTTGACACGCAGGAATACCGCCAGATGCGGCGCGGCGGCGATCAGGTCACGGGCGGCGTCGCGGGCAACCGGCCGGGCGGCGGCCTTGGCTTCCGCTGTGCCGGGAATGGCGTCTTCCAGGTCAATCACCACCGCGTCGGGGGCGCTGCGCGGCAGCTTGGCAATCAGATCGGCGCGGTTGCCGGGCGCGAACAGCATGGAACGGGGCCGCAGGGTAGGCGCAGGCATCAGCGCCGCCGCCAGGGGAACGTGGGGTGGGAGGGCATGGGGCCAGCATAGCCGCCGCAGCGGCGGAGGGCCTCACTGCACGTCGCTGCGCCGCAGGGCGTAGGCCACACCCAGCGCGATCACGGCCAGCGTCAGGCTGCCCAGTCCCCACAGCGCACCGCCGCTGGCTGCGTAGGCGGTGGCCGAGAGGCCGCCCTGAAAGACCAGCGTCAGCACCGTGTTCAGGAAGGGGGCACGCTGGCTGCGCCTGAAGGCGTCGGCGCGGCGCACCGGCAGGGGCTGCCACAGCACCATCAGGGCCGTGCCGCCGGTGCCCAGCAGCAGCAGCGGCACCAGAAACAGCGTATGGGAGGTGCCCAGCGCTCCCCGCAGCCCCAGCACCGCCAGCGCCACCAGCCCCAGCAGCACGGTGGGAATGACGGCAGCCAGCCACTTGTCGCGGCGCAGGGCCGCCGGACGGCGCGGGGCGCTGACCAGCAGGTCCGGGGCGTCCTCGGCGTTGAAAGTCAGGTGCGCCAGGGCCGCCGTGAGGCTGGCGGTCAGCAGCACGACGCCCGTTCCGCCGGCCGCACGCAGCCCCCCATCCCCCCGCGTCACCGAGAACAGCAGCGGCAGCAGGTAGACCAGCTGCAGCAGCGTGCGCGACAGCAGCTCCGGATCGCGGCCGATCAGCCGCCATTCCTTGAGCAGCGTGGCGCGGGACCCCGAGGCAAAGCGCAGTCCCCCCACCTGTGCCGGGCGAGCGGCACGGCCCCGGCCCTCCGGCGCGGCGATCTCCTGCGCGCCGCCCACAAACTGCCGGGTCAGCGCGTGGACGGTCACGGCAAAGACCGCCAGCGACAGCGCCAGCAGCAGCAGCGCGGGCAGCGGCTCCAGCCACGCGGCGCGGGCGGGCAGCCACAGCCACGCCTCCCGGTCCGGCCAGCCGGCCTGCCCCGGCGCAAAGCGGGTCAACGCCTCAAAGGCGGCACTGGACGCCCGGCCCCCACCCCGCTGCCCGCTGAGGTTGGCCCACTGCGTTCCCAGAAAGATGCCCGCCCCGAACAGCGCCCCCAGCACCGCCGACACCGTGCGGGTGCGCCGCACGCCCAGCCAGCGCACCAGCCCCAGCGTCAGCCACAGGCCCATGCTGGCGGCCAGCAGCGAGGCGCACAGCCACCACAGCGCCAGCCCCAGCCCACCGCGCCACACGCCCAGCACCAGCAGCGCCAGCGTCAGCGGCACCACCAGCAGACCCGCCGGCAGCGCCGCTGACAGGGCGACCCCCAGCGCCCGCGAGGCCAGCACCACGCGCGGCGGCAGCGGAGATTGCAGCAGCAGGTCCAGGTCACCCCGCGTGAACAGCGTCGTCAGGGCCGCCCTCACCGCCGCCGACAGCATCAGCGTCAGGAAGAAGGCCAGGGCCAGCAGCACCGGCCCCAGCGCCGCGTCCGGCAGCGGCGCGTTCAGGGCCCGGTCTGCCAGCGCAGTGCGCAGCGCGAAGTAACCGCCCACCACCGCCAGCACCACCACGGCCAGTGCGACGAACAGCCCGGCGCGCTGGCCGCCGGTCAGCGCCTGCCACTGCCACCGCAGTTGCCGGGCCAGCAGCCACGGCAGGCTGCCGGGTCTGGGGCCTCTGGGGCGGGAGGCAGGCGAATTGACGGCCCCGGTTCTCACAGCCCCGCCACCACCTCGGCCTGCGGGGCGTCCAGGCCAGTTAGCAACAGGAAAGCGTCTTCCAGCGTGCCGGTGCCGGTGCGGGCCAGCAGCTGCGCAGGCGTGCCCTCGGCAATCAGCTGTCCGCCCGCGATGATGCCGATGCGTTCGGCCATGCGTTCGGCGATTTCCAGGATGTGGGTGGTCAGCACCACCGCGCCGCCGCCGTCGACGTACTGGCGCAGCGCGTCCTTGACCTGCCGCGAGGCTGCGGCGTCCAGCCCGGTCAGGGGCTCGTCCAGCAGCATCAGGCGTGGGCGGTGGATCAGCGCCCCGGCCAGCGCCAGTTTCTGCTTCATGCCGCGCGAGAAGCCCTCCACCCGCTCCTGACGGTGGTCCCACAGGTTCAGCCACTTCAGCAGACGTTCGGCCTCGGGCGCGGCCTGCGCGGCGTCCATGCCCCACAGGCCAGCCACGAATTCCAGGTACTCCGGCGCGCTGAGCTTGCCGTACAGCAGCGGATCGTCGGGCAGGTAGGCCAGAAGCTGCTTCGCGGCCTGGGCGTCGTGCTGAACACTGTGGCCGTAGATCAGCGCCGCGCCGCCATCGGGCCGCGTCAGGCCCGCGATCATGCGGATGGTGGTGGTTTTCCCCGCCCCGTTGGGGCCGAGCAGCGCGTACAGCTCGCCGGGACGCACCCGCAGACTCAGGCCCGAGACGGCTGCCCGGCCTGCAAACCATTTGTGCAGGTCCCGCAGCTCGAGGGCGGCGGTCTCGGTTTCGGCGGGGGTGGGCGCGGACATGCCCCCTTATACGGGAGCGGGGGGTGAGAGGTTGCCGCGTCCCGAACCTGCGGCGGCCGTGACGCCAGCTTGGACGCTAGATTGAGGGTCATGAAGTTACGGGGCACGCTGGGCGGTCTGAATCTGCTGTTGGAACCGGGCGACACTGCCGAAAGTGTGTCGCGGGGACTGGTTATGCCCAACCTGTCGGGCAGCAGCGTGACCATCGAGGTCAGCGGCGACGCCGACATGGGCGCGCTGGAGCGGGCGCTGCACCTGATCCGCGAGGCGGGGGGCCAGCCGGGCCGCATCCGGGCGCCGCGCGTCACGGTGGCCTCCCCTGCCCAGGCCGCGCCCGAGGCCCACCCGATCGACAGCGCCCGCACGGTGATCGTGCCGCATACCATCCGTGCCGGCTCGCGCAACGAGTACCGGGGCAGCGTGATTGTGCTGGGCGACGTGAACCCCAGCGCCGAGGTGATTGCGGGCGGCGACGTGATCGTGATCGGGGCGCTGCGCGGCCTCGCCCACGCCGGGCAGGGCGGCTACAGCGACGCCATCGTGTGGGCGCGGCCCATCGCCAGCCCCCAGATCCGCATCGGCGACGCCGTGGCCCGCGCCCCCGAGGGCAGCAGCCTGAGCAACATGCGGGTGCGCGGCGGCGAGCCGGTGGCCGAACTGGCAAAGTTGCAAGACGGGGTCATCGTGATCGACGCCCAGAAGTAGCGGGACCACGCCACAGACACGGGAAACCCGCCCTCCACCACGACTTTGTGACGCCTCTCGCCGCCCAAATCGGCCCATCGGCTATACTGGGCCTTGAAATTCCTCGAACTGGGGGGTGGGTGCAGGACAGCCCACCTCTTTTCGTGGAGGGGGTGGTCAGGTGGGCAGCCCGCACGGGAGGCCCCGACAATATGAATAACAACGCAACCGACAACTCAGACGGCCAGACGGCCAACAATTCAGCGGTTAAGCCGGACAGTCAGATCGCCCGGCTGCAGGCCATCGCGCAGCAAGGGGTTCAGCCGCTGGGCTTCGAGGTGCTGGAAGTTCAGCTTCAGAATGCCGGCGGCGAGCCCATCGTGCTGGTGCGGATCGACCGCCTGGACGAACAGCCCGTCACCATGGCAGACCTGACCGGGGCCAGCCGCGCTGCCGAGGCCGAGTTCGACCGGGTCGACCCGATTGCAGGCGAGTACCGCCTGGAATTCGAGTCGCCGGGGGCCAAGCGCCCGCTGCTGCGCGCCCGGCACTTCGAGCGCATGGTGGGCCTCAAGGCGCGGGTGCGCGGCGACGGTCAGGCGTTCACCGCGCCGATCAGGGCTGTGGACGGCGAGAACGTGACCTTCGACGTGGACGGCGACGACGTGACGCTGCGCGCCGGCACCTTCACCGCCAACCTGGCCGAGTTCCCGGACCGCCACCGCTGAGGCCCGGCCGCCTCCACAACAACAAAGGAAGAGTGAGATGACCCAACCCGAATTCAATTTTGCCGACGCGCTGCGTGAAGTGGCGCAGGCCCGCAACATCAACGAACTGGCGCTGATCCAGGCCTTCGAGGAGTCGCTGGCGCAGGCCTACACACGCAACGTGGAGCCGGACAAGCGCATCGAGGTCCACCTGGACCCGGTCAGCGGCGAGCTGGAAGTGCTGGTGGTGCGCGAGGTCGTGGAAGTGATCGAGGACGAGCACCTGCAGATCTCGCTGGCCGACGCGCTGGAGCTGGACCCCGGCGTGGAACTGGGCATGGAGATGGAGTTCCCGGTGGACCGCGAGAAGTTCTCCCGCATTGCCCTGCAGGCCGCCAAGCAGACCCTGACCCAGAAGATGCGCGAGACCGAGCGCAACGTGGTCTTCAACGAGTACAAGGACCGCGAGGGCCAGGTGCTGACCGCGCAGGTGGTCCGCAGCGACAACAAGGGCAACTGGTTCGTGGAGCTGGGCGCGGGCGAGGCGATTTTGCCCCCCCGCGAGCAGATTCCCGGCGAGAAGCTGACCCCCGGCAACCGCGTCAAGATCTACCTCAAGGAGGTCCGCAAGACCCCCAAGGGGCCGACGATTCTGGCGAGCCGCGCCGACGAGCGACTGCTGGACTACCTGCTGCGCCAGGAGATCCCCGAAGTCGCCAACGGCATCGTGGAGATCAAGGCGATCTCGCGCGAGGCTGGCCAGCGCAGCAAGGTGGCGGTCTTTAGCCACAACTCCAACGTGGATCCCATCGGCGCGTGCATCGGCCACCGGGGCAACCGCATCCAGGCCGTGACCGGCGAGCTGGGCCGCGAGCGCGTGGACGTGATCCTGTGGGACGCCAACCTGCGCGACTTCATCCGCAACGCGCTGTCCCCAGCCAAGGTGGGATTGATCGAGGTGCTGCCGGACCGTCAGGAAGCCACCGTCACGGTCACGCCGGACCAGCTGTCCCTGGCCATCGGCAAGGGCGGGCAGAACGTGCGGCTGGCGGCTAAGCTGACCGGCTTCAAGATCGACCTGCGCGAGACTGCCGCCATCAGCGACCTCGACGCCGCCATGCAGCAGGCACTGCAGGATGAGCAGGAAGGCCGCGAGGCTGACGTCGCGCAGTCCGCCTTCGACGCGCTGTTCAAGGACAGCAAGTCGGTGGCGACCGCCAGCCCGGAAGACATCGGGGAGCAGTAAGGTTTGCACGCCGCCCTGCCCACCCCGCACCCCGCGCATGTGCCCGAGCGCAGCTGCGTGGCCTGCCGCCGCAAGCGCCCCCAGGCTGAATTCCTGCGGGTCACGCGGGTGGGCGGCAGGTGGGACCTGCGGGCCGGACACAGGGTAGGACGGGGCGCGTATGTCTGCGCCGACACGCCCGAATGCTGGCAGGAAAAGCGGCTGCGGCGGGCCTTTCGTGCCCAGGCCGCCGAAATCGCAGCGCAACTTCAAACGCAACACGCAGCACCACAACAGCAATCTTCCGCGCCGTCTGCGCGGGTCTCACCGGAGGTGAGTCATGTCTAAAGTTCGAATTTACACGCTGGCCAAAGAGCTGAATCTGGAAAACGCCAGGATGCTGGAAATCCTCGACGGTCTGGGCGTCTCGTACAAGAGCGTCAGCAGTACCATTGAGGAAGACACGGTAGAACTGATCAAGCAGATTGTGGCCGAGGAAGGAACAGGCAGCGGAGACGAGGTCACCCAGGCCCCGGCTGCCGCGCCTGCCGACGCCCCGGACACGGCGAAGGGCGATGCAGCCCCGCAGGCGTCTCAGCCCGCTGCGCCCGCTGCCGCACAACCCGCCGCCCAGGCCCAAGCCCCGGCCTCCGCCACGGCCACCCAGGGCCGTGACGACGTCGTTTCCGACGCGTCCAAGGCAGAGATTCCGCACCGCGCCCCGGTCGTGACCATCATGGGCCACGTCGACCACGGTAAGACCTCGTTGCTGGACTACATCCGCAAGACCAAGGTGGCCGCCAAGGAAGCGGGCGGCATCACGCAGCATGTGGGGGCCTTTGAGGCGCAGACCTCCAAGGGCAGGATCGTGTTTATTGACACGCCCGGTCACGAGGCGTTCACGACCATCCGCGCACGCGGGGCCAACGTCGCCGACATCGCCATCATCGTGATCGCTGCCGACGACTCGCTGATGCCCCAGACCCGCGAGGCCATCGCGCACGCGCAGGCGGCCAAGGTGCCGATGATCATCGCCATCAACAAGATGGACCTGCCGCAGGCCAACCCCGACAAGGTCAAGACTGACCTCACACAGCTCAACCTCGTGCCCGAGGAATACGGCGGCGACCTGATCGTGGTGCCGGTCAGCGCCAAGACCGGCGAGGGCGTCGAGGACCTGCTGGAGTACATCAGCCTGAACGCCGAACTTGAGGACCTGCGCGCCGACCCCAAGGGCACGTTCGCGGGCGTGGTGATCGAGGGCCGTGTGGACAAGCAGTCCGGCGTGCTGGCCACCGTGATGGTGCAGGAAGGCACGCTGCACGTGGGCGATTTCCTGGTGGTGGGCGAGAACTACGGCAAGATCAAGGCCATGACCGACAGCGCGGGCGGGCGCATCAAGGAGGCCGGCCCCAGCACCCCGGTGCAGATCCTGGGCTTCAGCGAGGTGCCCACCAGCGGCGAGAAGGTCAGCAGCGCCAAGAACGAACACGCCGCGCGTGACCTGATTGCCACCCGCGCAAGCGACCGCCGCGACACCGAGAACGCCCAGGTGCAGCGCAAGTTGACCCTGGAGGAGATGATGGGGCCGCTGAGCACCGTGCGGACCGTCAACCTGATTCTGCGTGCCGACACCCAGGGCAGCGTGGAGGCCATTCAGGGCATCCTGGCCCGCAAGGAGTCCGAGGACATCAAGATCAACGTGATGCTGGCCGGCATCGGCGCGCCCACCGAGGGCGACGTGCTGCTGGCCGGCACCGCCGAGGCCACCATCCTGTGCTTCAGCGTCACGGCCCCCGGCAGCGTCAACAAGATCGCCGAGAACAAGGGCGTGGACATCAAGTCCTTCCGCATCATCTACGAACTGATCGACGAGGTCGACCGTCTGATGAAGGGCAACATCGAGCCCGTGTTCGAGGAGAAGTACCTGGGCCGCGCCGAGGTCCGCATGGTGATCAAGCACCCGCGCTTCGGCAACATTGCCGGGTCCTACGTCACCGACGGCAGCCTTAAGCGCAACGCGAAAGCGAAGGTCACGCGCGGCAAGGAGACCGTCTACGAGGGCACGCTGGTGGGCCTCAAGCGCCTCAAGGACGACGTGCGCGAGGTGCAGACCGGCTACGAGTGCGGGATCAACCTGGACTGGGACGGCGCGGAAATCGGCGACATCATCGAGGCCAGCGAGATGGTGGAAGTCGAACAGGCCTAAGCCTGGGCCATCAAAGCATTGTTAAACGAAGGGGCCGTTCCTGAAGGGGGGCGGCCCTCTTTCTTATACGTCCCAGCGGTGATCTAGCGGGTCGATTGTGCGATGGAGGCCGTGCGTGCTCCGTTGTGCCAGGGGTTCCGGGTGCCAGCGATCTTGAGCCAGCTTCCTTGCGTCTCACGTGTCAGAAACGGCTTCCGGCCCTGCGCCCGACCTCGCCATAGGCCGCGAAGAAATGGCGAGAACGGCGCAGAAGGTGTAGGCGGTTGTCTCCCCGTCAGTCCAGGCTTGGTATGCTGTGGCGCTTTGCACCCCTCTCCCACCCCTGCCCCCACCTGGCTGACGCGGCCCTGGCTTTCCCGGCTGCGCGCCTGGCCGGGTGTACTGACGCTGCTGTCGGTGCTGGCGGTGGCGCTGGGAACCCCGGTGCGTCCGCCGGAGGTGGGCCAGCGCCTGAGCGCCAGCAACGTGGCCCCCGCCCTGCCCGAGGTCCGCGCCGCGCCGCAGCCGGGACCGGGCGTGACGGTGCTGACGCCGCCGCCCCCCGCCGAAGCGGTCGGGGTGATCCGGGAGCCGGCCGGCAGTCTGGCCGTGCGCTGGAGCTGGCAGCAGCCCGCTCCCCTCAGTGACCTGAATGTGCTGGGACGGCGCCAGACGGACGGCGGCTAGGGCAAGAGCCGTCCAGAAGCACCACCCAGCCCCGAATCTTTTCTTCCTCTCTTCTGCACGTCTTTTTGCACAGAGAGGGCCGGAATGTGGCCGCAGGCCAGCGTTCCCCCCGACAGGAGCTTCACCGTGACCTACGGCAACAACCGCAACAAGAACAAGGGGGGCAACGACCGCCGTCCGCCGCCCCCCCAGCGCAAGCCCACCCCCAGCGCTGCCCGGTCCAATCCCTGGACCGGCGTGCTGCTGCTGCTCACCCTGCTTGCCAGCCTGGCCTACATCTGGCGGCCCTGGGAGCACCCCAACAACCTGGGCAGCATCTGGAACGACAAGTTCCAGTTCATCACCTTGGGCCTGGACCTCAAGGGCGGCCTGCGGATCGAGTTGGCCCCCGAATCCGGCACCGCCACCAAGGACGAGCTGGACCGCGTCAAAACCGTGATCGAGAACCGCGTCAACGCCCTGGGCGTGGCCGAACCCACCGTGACGGTGGCCGGCGGCAAGCGCGTCGTGGTGGAGATTCCCGGCGCGACGCCTGCCGTGCAGCAACGCGCCCGCGAGATCATTCAGCAGACGGCCAAGCTGGAATTCAGAATCGTCAAGAACGGCGAGCAGCCTGATCCGGCACTCAGGGCCGAGAAACCCGGCTCCGGCGGCTACACGCTGGCGCAGCTCGGCCCGGTGGAGGCCACCGGGGAAGTGGTGGAAAACGCCACCTCCGGCACGAACCCGCAGACCGGACAGTGGGTGGTGAATTTTCAGACCACCGACAAGGGCGCACAGACCTTTGGCGACTTCACCGGCAAGAACGTGAACAAGCTGATGGCCGTGGTTCTGGACGACCAGATCCAGAGCGTGGCGACCATCAACCAGCGCCTGTTCCGCGACATCCAGATCAGCGGTTCCTTCACGCCCGAAGAGGCCAATCAGCTTGCGCTGGTGCTGAAGTCCGGGGCGCTGCCCATCAAGATCAAGACCGAGGCTGAACGCGCCATCGGGCCGACACTGGGGGCGGACGCCATTCGCAGCGGCGCGATTGCCGCCGTGGTGGGCATTGCGCTGGTGTTCGTGATGCTGTTCGCGTATTACGGCCTGTGGTTCGGGCTGGTGGGCGCGCTGGGTCTGCTGTTTTCCAGCATCCTGATTCTGGGGATGCTGGCAGGCTTCGGGGCCACCCTGACGCTGCCGGGCATCGCGGGTCTGGTGCTGACCATCGGGGCCGCCGTGGACGGCAACGTGATCTCCTTCGAGCGCATCAAGGAGGAGCTGTTCCGGGGCAAGGGCATCAAGAATGCCATCGACGCCGGGTACAAGCACTCCACCGCCGCGATTCTGGACGTCAACGCCTCGCACCTGCTGTCTGCCATCGCGCTGTACAACTACTCCACCGGACCGGTCAAGGGCTTTGCCGTCACCCTGATGATCGGCGTGGTGGCCGCGACGTTCTCCAATCTCGTGTTTGCCAAGTGGTTCATCAAGTGGATCGCCCAGCGCCATCCGAATGTCACTGCGCCGCAGTGGATCAAGAACACCCGCATCGACTTCATCAAGGCCGCGCCGTACATCACCAGCGCCAGCCTGCTGCTGGCCGTGATCGGCGGCGGCGTGCTGGCCACCAAGGGCCTGAACTACGGGGTGGACTTCACTTCCGGCACCACCCTGACCCTGCGGACCGATGCCACCACCAACACCGAGCAGGTGCGTGTGGCGGCGGCCGGCGCAGGCCTGGAGAAGGTCAACGCGCAGAACGCCGCCATCCAGCGTGACATTAACCCCGCGCAGCAGGGGGCGCAGTACAGCATCAAGGTGCCGGAACTGACCTCCGCCGAGGCGCAGACGCTGGGCGCGGCCCTGAGCAAACTGCCCGGCGGCGAGGTGCAGGCCACCGAGACCGTCGGTCCCGCCGTCGGCAAGGAGCTGACCCAGAAGACCATCTACGCGGTGCTGCTGGGCCTGGGCCTGATTCTGGTGTACGTGGGCTTCCGCTTCGACTTCATCATGGGCCTGGGCAGCATTGTGGCCGTGCTGCATGACGTGGCCATCGTGATGGGCCTGTACTCGCTGCTGGGGCTGGAGTTCGGCATCGCCAGCGTGGCCGCGCTGCTGACGCTGATCGGCTACTCGCTCAACGACTCGATCATCGTCTCGGACCGCATCCGCGAGAACATCCGCGAGATACGCGGCCAGAGCTTCCGCCAGATCGTGAACACCAGCATCAACCAGACGCTCTCGCGCACCATCATGACCTCGGTCAGCACCATGCTGCCCCTGATCAGCCTGCTGATCTTCGGCGGCCCGGTGCTGCGCGACTTCAGCCTGGCGCTTCTGGTGGGCATCCTCATCGGCACCTACAGCAGCATCTACATCGTGGCGCCGCTGGTGGTGTACGTCGAGGAATGGAACAAGAAGCGTCACAGCGAGGGCAAGGCCATCAAGGCCTGAGCGCTCCCGCTGTCGGCCCCGCCCCTCCGCTGTGGAGGCGGCGGGGCTTTTTTGTGACGGGCGAACCGCGTCCCGCCGGGTCTCCCCTAGCCACCCCCGCCCCGTCGCCCGCATTTTCGGGCAGAGTGGAGCGCGTATGAGCGCGCAATTTTCGGAACAACGGCCAGATTCAGAACGGCTGACCGTCGCCATCGTGGGCGGAAGCGGGTACGCAGGCGGGGAATTTCTCCGGCTGGCGCTGGGGCATCCGCACCTGAACGTCACACAGGTCACCAGCGAACGCAGCGCCGGGACGCCGGTCAGCCTGGTCCACCCCAACCTGCGCGGACGCACCAGTCTTAAATTCCGCAAGCTGGCCGAGTTGGAGGAAGCGGACGTGATCGTGCTGGCCCTGCCGCACAACTCGGCGGCCAAACGGCTGGCCGAGTTCGAGGGCAAGGGGCGCATCCTGATCGACCTGTCCGCCGACTTTCGCCTGAAAGACCCGGAAGTGTACGCGAAGGTCTACGGCGAGGCGCACCCCGCACCCGAGAAACTGGCGGAGTGGGTCTACGGCAACCCCGAACTGCACCGCGAAGACCTTGTCGGCGCCACCCGCATCGCCTGCGCGGGCTGCTTTGCCACCAGCGTGATCCTGGCGCTGTACCCCCTCCTGAAGCTGGGGGTGCTGCTGCCCAGGGACATCATTGCCACTGGACTGGTGGGCAGCAGCGCGGCGGGCGCAAGTGCCACTGACTCGTCGCACCACCCGGAGCGGGCGGGCAGCCTGCGGGTGTACAAGCCGGTGGGCCACCGCCACACCGCCGAGGCGCAGCAGGAACTGCCAGGCCACTTTCCGCTGCACCTGACCGCCATCAGCACGCCCAGGGTCCGCGGCATCCTGACCACCGTTCAGGCCTGGATTCCCGACGGCTACAGTGACCGCGACGTCTGGAGCGCGTACCGCGAGGTCTACGCCGCAGAGCCGTTCATCCGCATCGTCAAGGTGGCCAGGGGCGTTCACCGTTACCCCGATCCCATGCTGCTGGACGGCACCAACTACTGCGACATCGGGTTCGAGATGGACCAGGACACCGGGCGCGTGGTGCTGATGAGCGCTATCGACAATCTGGTCAAGGGCACGGCGGGCCACGCCATTCAGTCATTGAACATCGCGCAGGGCTGGGCCGAGACCACCGGGCTGGAGTTCGCGGGCCTGCACCCGGCATAGGCCAGCAGGCAGCAGGAGAGGCCCTTTGCAGCGGGGCTTCTCCCCATTTGTTGCACTGAACAACGGTTTCCGCATACGGACGTGCGCTGGACAGAAGAACGCCGACCGCCCACCCGTAGTGAGCACCTCTTCATGTCTCGGCCTGATGACCCTCAGCCAGCCGACACACATAGCGCACAGGGCGCCAGATATTTCATATGAAAAGTAATAGACGAATTTTCTTGACATTCAATAAGGCGACAGGCAGAATGGCGGGCAGAGGACTTCATGACCCAGCAAATCCCCCAGCCCGCCCAGTCCACCACCCCGCCCATTCCCGCCCGTTCCTGGGCAATCATCGACTCCACCCTGCGGGAGGGCGAGCAGTTTGCGCGCGGCAACTTTAAAAGCGATGACAAGGTGGAGGTGGCACGCGCCCTGGATGCCTTCGGGGCCGAGTACATCGAGCTGACCACGCCGATGGTCAGCGCCCAGACGGCGTGCGACATCCGCAGGCTGGCCGGGCTGAACCTGAACGCCAAATTGCTGACGCACGTGCGCTGCCACATGGAAGACGTGCAGCGTGCGGTGGACACCGGGGTGGACGGCCTAGACCTGCTGTTCGGCACCTCCAGCTTCCTGCGCGAGTTCTCCCACGGCAAGAACATCGGCCAGATCATCGAGTCGGCCCAGACGGTGATCGGCTGGCTCAAGACCCACCACCCGCAGCTGGAACTGCGCTTCTCCGCCGAGGACACCTTCCGTAGCGAGGAAACGGACCTGATGGCGGTGTACCGCGCCGTGTCTGATCTGGGCGTCGACCGCGTCGGGCTGGCCGACACGGTGGGTGTGGCGACGCCCCGGCAGGTGTACGCCCTGGTGCGCGAGGTCCGAAACGTGATCCGCGAGGGGTGCGGCATCGAGTTTCATGGTCACAACGACACCGGCTGCGCGGTGAGCAACGCCTACGAGGCCGTCGAGGCGGGCGCCACGCACATCGACACCACGATTCTGGGCATCGGCGAGCGTAACGGCATCACGCCGTTGGGGGGCTTTCTGGCCCGCATGTTCACCTTCGATCCGCAGGGGCTGGTGGATAAGTACAACCTGGAACTGCTGCCCGAACTGGACAACATGATCGCCCGCATGGTGGGCCTGCCAATTCCCTGGAACAACTACCTGACCGGCGAATTCGCCTACAACCACAAGGCCGGGATGCACCTCAAGGCCATCTACCTGAATCCCGGGGCCTACGAGGCCATTCCCCCCGGCGCCTTCGGCGTGGGCCGCCGCATTCAGGCCGCCAGCAAGGTCACGGGCAAGCACGCGATTGCCTACAAGGCCCGTGAACTGGGCCTGCACTACGGCGAGGACGCCCTGCGCCGCGTGACTGATCACATCAAAGCGCTGGCCGAGCAGGGTGATCTGGACGACGCGCACCTGGAAGCCCTGCTGCGCGAGTGGGTCAGTGCCTGAGCAGAGCGGGCACAATAAGGCCGTGACCCACCTCAACGTCCCAGTGCATTACCGCGTGCTTTCCGAGCGGGGCGCGGGCGGCAAGGCTGTCGCCGTATTTCCAGAGACGCAGGGCAATCTGCAAGCCAGGGCGGCGGCAGCCGGCACCCCCCTGAGTGTGTTCGTGCAGGCAGCCAGTGGGGCGGGCGTGGCGCTACGGGTCTTCACGCCGGACCGCGAGAAGGGCAGTTCCGACAGCGCGGCGGTGGCGGCCCTCACGCACCTGCAAGGCGACCTGCTGGACGTGGCCGAGGTCCACATGGGCGGCGAGAGCCTGCCGGCCCAGCTGTGCGGGGGCGAGTGGCTGCTGCGCCAGGGCGTGCCGGACGTCGCAGAACAGAGGGCAGACCTCTCACCCATCGGCCTGGGTGCCGGGCAGGTCTGGGTGGCGGGTCTGGGCCGGCCCACCCTGGTGGCCGAGGTGGCCGATCTGGCGGCGCTGGACGCCTTCATGCCGGATGCACAGGCGATTTCAAACGTAAACCGGGCGACAGGAACGACCGGTCTGATTCTGTTCTCAAGGGGCGGGGCGGGCCGGGCCGATCTGAGCCTCCGGGCCTTCGGGCCGCTCAGGGGCTTTCTGGAGGACGCCGCCAGCAGCAACATGCTGGCCTGCACGGTGGGCGTCCTGGGAGCGTCGGGCCGCCTGCCACGCGACACCAACCTGCTGCGGGCCGCCCAGCGAATGCCGGGACAACCGGCGCGGTTGAGCGTGCAATTTGCGGAGGTGGCCGGAGGAACCGAGGGGAATGGGGGCACCGAGGTCTGGGTGGGCGGGGCCGCCATGCCCTTAGCCTGAACAGCCCAGCGTCACGTTGCGCAGCACGCTGAACCCCTAGACTACCCCGATGCAGCTCCTTCTCGACCTTCACCCCGACGCCTACCCCCTAGAGGGCTTCCGGCGGACGCAGTTGCTGGAATGGGTCTACGTGCAGGGGGTGGGCGCTTTCGAGAACATGACCAATCTGCCTGCCGAACTTCGCGCCGAACTTGCCGGGCAGTTTCACCTCAACCCCTTCCGCGAGATCGAGACGGTCCGCAGCGCGGACGGCAGCGTCAAATATCTGTTCACGCTGCACGACGGCCGGCAGATGGAAGCAGTGTACATGCCGTACCTGGACCGCAAGACGGTGTGCGTGTCCACCATGGTGGGCTGCCCGGCCAAGTGCTCGTTCTGCGCGACTGGCGCCATGGGCTTCGGGCGCAACCTGACGCCCGGCGAGATCGTAGGGCAGGTGCTGGCGGTGGCCGGGGGCGAGGGCCTGGCCCCGCGCGAACTGCGCAACCTGGTGTTCATGGGCATGGGCGAGGCGATGCTGAACTACGACCACACCATGGCGGCGGCGCGCATTCTGCTGCACCCGCAGGCGCTGGGCATGAGCAAACGCCGCATCACGCTGTCCACGGTGGGCATTGCCAAGGGAATCACCCGGCTGGCCGCCGAGGATGATCTGGGCCTCAAGCTGGCCATCAGCCTGCACGCCCCCGACGAGGAAACCCGCCAGCGCATCATTCCCACCGGGGCGGCCAACTCGATCAGCGAGATCATGGCGGCGGCGCGCGAGTACCAGGGCGTGACCGGGCGGCGCATCACCTTCGAGTACACCATGCTGCGTGGGGTCAATGACGCCGTGTGGCAGGCTGAATTGCTGGCTGACCTGCTGCGCGGACTGGTCAGCCACGTCAACCTGATTCCCATGAACCCCTGGGAAGGCTCGGGCTTTCAGAGCACCTCGGAGGCCGATATCCAGGCGTTTTACGACACGCTGGAAGCGCGCGGCGTGGACGTCAGTGTGCGGCGTTCGCGCGGCAAGGATGCGGGCGCGGCCTGCGGGCAGCTGGCCCTGAAGCGGCCCGGCGCGGTGAGCGGACTCAGCGCGGCCCTGTAGTCCGTCACGCGGCCGGGGCGGGCCGCCTCCGGGTGCCCCCTCACCCCCTGTTGCCGTAAGAGTTATGGAAAAAGGCGGGTGCTACGCTGAGGGCGTTTTCATGACCTCAGGAGGCTCCCAGGTGAAGCAAAAAACACGTTCCAGTCGTTCCAGACGGGCTGCATTGACGGGACTGCTGCCCAGCCTGCTGGGGCTGGCAGGCGCCAGTTCGGCCCAGACCATGCTCGAGACCGTCACGTCCGTCGGCATTCAGAATACGTTGAATTCGTCGTCGGCTGTTCCCAGGCTTCCGGCGCTGCCCGTGGCCCAGAACGCCTCCGCCCAGAACCCCACCTCCCAGAGCGCTGCCACGCCGGTCACGCCCGCCTCGGCCACACCCGCCATGCCGGTCACGCCCCTGACCCCCGCCCAGCAGCTGGGCCTGTCAAAAGCCCAGGCCGCCTACACGGCCAAGCAGTACGCCCAGGCCCGCAGCGGCTTTGAGGCGCTGGTGGCGCAGAACTACGGCAACCCCGAACCCCATTTCGGGCTGGCCCTGGCCCTGCTGGCGCTGGGCAATGACAAGGATGCAGCCTTCGAGCTGAAACAGTTCATGGTGCTGGCGCCGGACCGTTACGAGGGACCGTACAACCTGGGTGTGATCGCGGGCCGGGCCGGGGACCACGCAGGGGCGCTGCAACTGTACGGACAGGCCGCCACGCTGATGGCGGACAAGGCCCCCGCCGCCACCCAGCGCCAGATTCTGGAGGCCCTGGCCGCCGAGCAGATCCGCATGGCCGACTTCGCCGCACTGAGCGCCACCCTGACCAGCATCACGGCGCTGGCCCCTGGCGATCTGGACGCGGCCTACCGACTGGCCCAGGCGCGGACCCTGGCGGGTCAGGGGGCCGAGGCGCTGCCCGGCCTGTACGCGGTGTTGCAGGCCGACGGCACCCGTATGGACGCCGCCCTGCTGCTGGCCGACATCTACGTGGCCCAGGGGTTGCCCGACCGCGCCGTACGGGAACTGGACGCCGCCGTGGGGCGGGTCAGGAAGGCCAGCGAGCGTTCAGCCCTGCTGCTGCGCAAGGCCGATCTCCTGCTGACCGGAGGCGACACGCGCGCGGCCCTGCTGGCGGCCAGCGCGGCCACCAAAGCGGACAAGTACAACGCGGCGGCCTTCGCACGCGAGGGCGAGTTGCGCGCCTTGCGCGATGACCGGTCCGGTGCCCTGACCGCCTACCTGAGCGCGGTGCGGCTGGCCCCCGACAGCGCTGTCTACCGCACCGCGCTGGCCGGCGTGCGCCTCACGCTGGGCCGCTTCCAGGAAGCCGAGGCCGATACGGCGCTGGTCCTGAAGCTCAAGCCGGACACGGCCACCTCGGCGCGGGCGCTGTACGTGCGCGGCATTGCCGCGTACCGTCAGAGCCGGCTGGTGGACGCGGTGGTGGCCCTCAAGGAAAGCCACCGGCGCCGCCCCGACGCCGACACTGCGCTGTGGCTGGGCCTGAGCCACTACGCCCGGAAAGACTATCCGGCGGCGGCCAACGCCCTGGCGGACAGCGTACGCCTGAACCCCACGCCCACGGCGCGGCTGAATCTGGCCTCTGCCCTGCTGGCCAGCGCCCGCTACCCGGAGGCCGAGGCCGTCCTGCGCGGTCTGGTCACCGAGAACCCTGCGGCCGCCGACGCGTGGTACATGCTGGGGCTGGCCCAGCGCTCACAGCGCCAGGACGCCCAGGCCCGCGTCTCGCTCCGGACAGCCGCTGACCTGGGGAGCAGCAAGGCCAGAGACGCACTGAAGTAGGAAGGCACCGGCAGTAGACGGCGGCCCCCACCACACAGGCACCATCCACGGCGAGGCAGAAAGGACAAACGGTCCTTTCCGCCTCGCCACTTTCCTGTTGTTGCCCCGCCGGTCTCCGCAGGCGGTGGTGAAGAGCTGTCCAGACCAGACTCGCGTTCCAGGGCGGCAAAACGCCCTGTCCACATCCATTTTTTGTAAGCTGAGGCACGGCAACGGAGAAACAGCCGCTGGCATCGGTGCGGGGCGTCTCATGCGCCTGACCGGCACCAGGGAGTTCAAAGGGGGTTGTATGCGGGCAAACACGACAGAACACGGTCTCCCACCACGGGATAGAAACACCACGCCACACCTTGACCACTGCTCCGAACTGTGCAGGCCGGCGGTCACGGCCGGGAGAACCCCATGAGCAAACCCGCCGCCGCCCGCCGCTGGCCCGACATTCTGATCGGGGTTCTGGTCCTGCTGCTGCTGGCCGGATTCGCCGCGCTGCTGCTGGGGCAGCGCAAGACGGCCACCACCACCACGGCCACCACCACCGCACCGTCCACCTCGGCCATTCCGGCCGCGCCTGGGACGACCGACGCGGCGACGGACACCGGACCTGCCGAGGCCACCGTCATCACGCCCCCCGTGGAAGACCCTGCGCCGCCCGCCGACACCGGTACCGATACAGGGTCCACCGACACGGCCACCGCGTCACCTGACACGGTGACCGAGGCCCCGATCATTCCGGCCGCGCCCACCGACACGTCTGCCACCACGCCGCAGACGACCCCGGACACGGCCACCAGCACCGACACCGAACCCACCGCGCCCGCGACGGCGGCAACCCAGACGCCTGCTGAGGAAACCCCGCAGGCCCAGATTTCCGAGACGCTGGCCACCCCCACTGAAACGCCTGCCGCCACCACGGTCACGCCCCGCAGCGGCGGCGCCGTCGCCACCAGCGAGAGCCGCATGCCGCTGCGCAGCGACTACCGCATCAGCCTGGGGACGTTTGGCAGCGTGGGCACCGCCCAGAGCCGCACCGCCCCGGTCAGCACGCTGGGGTATACGGTGTATCCGATTGACCTGGGCAGTCAGGTGGTGGCGCAGGTTGGCCCCTTTGCCGATGAGGCCAGCGCCCGGCAGGCCCTGGCTGACATTCAGCGGGCCTACCCCGGCGCACTGCTGTACCCACCGCGCGCCTCGGCCACCGGCGGGTCCAGTAACACAGAGGGTAGTGGCAACGCTTCTTCCCCCGCAGCGGCCACACCAGCCCCGGCCACGAGCGCCGCACCAGCCGCGCCCAGCGGGCCTATCTACCTTCAGGTGGGGGCCTTCGACCGTGTGGAAAGCGCGCAGAAACTCGTTGATCAGTTGCGCGATCTGGGCTACGTGCCCACCGTCAATGCCCCCGAGGGCCGCAAGGTCACGGTGGCGGTTGGCCCCTACACCGGTGACGCCCTGACCCGCACCGAGCAGCGGCTGGACGACAACAATCTGGACCACTTCCGGGTCCGCTGATGTCCGAGGTCCCCACCGCCGCCATCAGCCGCCTGGTCACGTACCTGCGCATCCTGGAGGAATTGGAGACGCGGGAGATCGTCCGGACCAGCAGCACCGATCTGGCCGAACGGGCCGGGGTCAGCGCCTTTCAGGTGCGCAAGGACCTGGCCTACTTCGGGCGCTTCGGCACGCGCGGCCTGGGCTATTCCGTGGCGATCCTCAAGCGTGAACTGATGCGCGTGCTGGGCCTGAACCAGACCTGGAACGTGGTGATCGTCGGGGTGGGGCGTCTGGGGCAGGCCATTGCCAACTATCCAGGGGCCAGCGACTATCAGTTCCAGTACGTGGGCCTGTTCGACGTGAGTCCCGAACTCGTCGGGCGGCGGGTCCGGGACCTGACCGTACGTCACATCGCAGAACTTAAAGATTTCGTCCGGGAGAACAAGGTGGACATGGGGTTTCTGGCCGTGCCGCCCGAACGGGCACAGGACGCCGCGCAGGCCATGGTGACCGCCGGGGTGCGCGGCATCCTGAACTTTGCCCCGGTGGTGATCGGCCCCAGACCGCTGGAAGGCCGCAGCGAGAGCCGCTCCGCCGACGGGAACGTTCTGCAAGACAGTGGTGATGATTGGCGTGGCGTCATCGTCGAGAACGTCGATTTCCTTGCCGGCATGAAACGGCTGGCCTTCTACACCCTCAATCCCCACCTGAAAGATTCACCCGTCCCGGAGGACCCCGCATAGGACGATTTCAGCCCGCGCAGGCGTCAGGCGGTCGCCCTTCGCTCTCCGGTACGTCCAGCTGATCCCACCCGCACCGCCGCACCGAGCCTGGAACAGGCCAGGGGTGCGGTGCCTTTTGGTGTGCCCCAGCAGGTCATGGCCCCAGACCACAGGCGGCACGCTCTATCGGCGGATTGTCTTAGCAAGAAATTGGTGATGAATGGGGTGATGTAATCCACGGGAACTTCAATTTGCTGGCCAGAACGACACGGCTGGCAATTCATCCCCCAACCCCACCTTGAAAGATCCACCTGTCCCGGAGGACCCCGCATGAAGAAACTGGCTCTACTCATCCCTCCCCTCATTCTCGGAGCATGTGGTCAAACCGGTGTGAGCATCGGCCAGAGTTTCGGCATGACGGCGGCCCTGACCGGCACCGAGGTCGGCGCCGACGTGGTCAATGTGTACTCCAAGAATTCGGACGGCACACGCGGCGCTTATCTCGGCAGCGAAATCAAAGCCTATCAGCCCGCGCAGGGCAACCTGGGAATTCAGGTTCAGGCTGCGAGCCTGGGCCTGACCATTACGGCCGCAAAAGTGCTGTACACGGATTCCTCCGGTGCACCATTTGCCGGAACCGCCAGCGTTTTCAATACCTCGGTGAACCTCAAGGTTCCGGAAGGGTACGCGTGCCCAGCAGGCGCGGCGGACTGCACGTTTACTGAAAAGACAGCGGTGCCGGTGGCCTTTGAGAAAACGGGAACAAATCTGTACCTGCTCAGCGAACAGGCGGCCATTGCCGCCGCCAACAGCTGTATTGGCGGCTCCAGCGCTGTCTCCGCAGGCCCAGGTGGTTGCGCCGAGGTCCGCATGAACGTCACCCTGACCGGCCGGGACAGCCTTGGAGGCACCCGCACCGTCAACATTCCCCAGGCACAGGTCCGTGTGTTCGTCGCCACCATCACCGAAGAGGTCCGCTAAATGTCCACCGCCCGCCGCAACCCCTTACTACTGCTTCTGACCGGAATCCTCGTGGCCTGCGGTGGTGGAAGCACTCCAGGTACCGCTCCTTCAGGCAATACCGCCCCCGCCGTCAGCATCAAGGCCAGTGGCCGGGCCATCACCTCCAGCACCTACCTTCCCAGCCGGGGCCGCCTTGAAGTGGGCGTCTCGGACCCGGATATGGGCGGCAGCATCAAGAAAGTGGTTTATTCCCTCGACAACGGAAGCCAGACCGAGCTCGCAGCCTCGGCAGCCATGACCGTGCAGCTTCCGGACCTGTCCGGCGGAGCGCACGAGGTGACCGTTGAGGCCACCGACAACGTTGGCGCCGTGACCACCATCAAGGCTCCCTTCCTGGTCGACGCTGCGGCGCCCAGCCTGGACACCATCACCCTGAACGGACAGGCCGCCGTCAGCACCGCCACCCTGACGGTCGGCGACGCAGCCCTGCTCAGTGTGTCCGCCCAGGACACCCGTGGCGATACCCAGAACACGGCAGGCCCCGTGACCATCCGGATTCTGGAGGGCGGCACACTGCTCAAGTCGGTCAGCGGCACCAGCACCACGGTCGACGTGACCAAAGCGTCCGGCAACAAGGACCGCACGGCAGGTGTCGTGGCCTTCACTGTCGAGGCTGAAGACAGCGTGGGCTTCGTCACGAGCCGCACCATCTCCGTGACCTTCAACGCCGCCGCAAACAGCAGCACCATCACGGCGCCCACATTCACCTGGCTCAGCCCGGCCAGTGACTATGTCCAGGGCGGCGGGACCATCACGCTTCGCGCCACCGCCACGCGCAACGGGCAGGACCTGAGCAGCCAGATCGCGTACACGGCCACCTGCGGCACCATCGTGGGCAACATCTGGACCCTTGGGGACGACTGCGCCGATGGCAGCAAGCAGAGCGTCACCGCCACAGTCACCGACGGTGGCCGCAGCTTCTCCAGTCCGGCGAAAGTCATCACGGTGGACGCCAGCAATCCCACGGTGCAGATCACCAGCCCGCAACAGGGTCAGGGCTTTACTCAGAATCCCATCAAGATCAGCGTGACCGGGACCGACGCCGTCAGCGGGCTGGACCGCATTCTGGTGGAGGCCTCGGCCAACGGGAAAGATTTTGTTCAGGTGGGCGTGATCACTTCGGCCAGCGGCGACGTGACTTGGGCTCCCATGAACGGCACCTACACCCTGCGCGCCACGGCCACCGACAAGACCGGGCGCACCAGCAGCACCACGGTGAGCGAAATTAAGGTCCAGTTGACCAGCAATGACGCCACGCCCCCCACCGTCTCCTTTAGCCCAATTCCGACCGGACCCCAACGCGCAATCACCACCATCGTTGTCTTGGCCAGTGATATTGGGGTTGACGCCAGCGGCGTAGCCAAGGTGGACCTGTACGACGGCGGCACCCTGATTGAATCGAAAACAGCGGGTGTGGGCGGCAAATACACCTTCAGTCTCGATACCACCAGGCTGAGCGACGGCACCCATGCCTTACGCGCGGTGGCCTTTGACAACGCCGGTCTGAGCAGTGAAGCGGGCGCTACCCTTACTGTCGACAACACCGCCCCGATCATCAGCTGGATCAGCCCTGCCAGCGGAGCCGTGACGAGGGGTAAGGTCACGCTTAACGCCACCACCAACGAAGGGAAGGTGACCTACACCGTTGACGGCGATGCCATTACTGGGACCACGGTCGAATTTAAGAATGACGGCGCTCATACCATCACCGCCACCGCAAAGGACGACGCGGGGAATACCACCACCAGTACCATCACGGTGACCAGCGACGCCACAGCCCCCACCGCGCAGATCATTAGTCCCACGAGCGGCAGCACCCTGACCAGCAATCCTGTCACCGTGAACGTCAGCGGAAACGATGCTGGCAGCGGCGTGGCGAGTCTGGAAGTCTTCGCCGGGAGCACCAGCATCGGCACTGTTAATGGAGCCGGCGGGTCGGTGACCTGGGCTCCCTCCACCGGCATCTATAAGCTGACCGTCATCGCCACCGACAAGGCTGGAAACCGCAGCATTGCTGGAACGCCAGTCACTGTGGAGATGAAGCTGGCTATTGCCGACACAAGTGGGCCTGAGTTCCTCGCCGCGTCGCCCACCATCCAGCCTGCACCCACCAATGGGAACTCACGAGGCAGCGTCATTATTGATGGGCTCGTCAAGGACCCGGAAACTGGGATCAGTCAGGTGGCACTGTTCAACGGAGGGACGCGCTTGAATGCCCCTGCCAGTCTCAGTCAACAGCCGGATGGAAGTGTTCGCTACGCGCTGGCCCTGGACACCAGAACCCTCAATGACGGTGAGTACTCTCTAACCATCCAGGCCACCAACGGCATTGGCCTGATTAACAACAAGGAAATCAAGATCCAGGTCAACAACAGCGCGCCCACGGTGACCATCACCAACCCGCAAAACGGCGCCCTGCTGGGCACCGCCAGCGACCTCGCCGTCAAGGCCACCTCCACCGACACCACCCCCGACGACGTCGTGGCGCTCACCTACAGCGTCGATGGTGGCGCCTTCGGCGACACCTCCACCCTGCCCAAGACCGACGGCGTCCATACCCTGACCGTCCGCGCCACCGACAAGGCAGGCAACACCGGCAGCGCCACCTCTACCTTCACCTATGACGGCACCGCCCCCATCGTCCAGATCACCAGCCCCACCGCCGGTCAGAAGTTCACCACCACGCCGATTTCCATTGGTGTGGTTGGGCAGGACAGCGGCACGGGCATCGCCAAAATCGAGGTCTACGCCGATGACGGCACCCATGAACTGATTGGCACAAGCAACGGCAGCGGCACCGTGACCTGGTACCCCCGCAAGACCAACGGCACCCCTTACAAGATCGTCGCTATTGCCACTGATCGTGCTGGGAATAATGCTGAGACTACGATTGAAAAAGTGCAAGTACAGACCGCTAGTAGCATTACCCTGGCCTCCGAACCTACTATTAAGCTGCCCGACGCCAATCCTAAGGGTGCTTTGCTTCTCACTCCTAACCGCCTGTACGTCCGCGGGCCTTTGGATATCGCAGCCGAAGCCACAACCACTGCACCCAACATGGTCCAGGCCGACCTGTTACTCGATGGTCAAACGCGTGCCACCAACACCACAACTCCAAGCAAACCGACTTTCAACTTCGACTTCGATACGTTGAACGAGGGCCTGCACGATGTTGGCGTCCGCTTTACTGACTCGCTTGGCACCGTTGGGAGCACCAAAACCAGCGTGTTTGTCGACAAGACGGGACCAGTTATCACCTGGAACACTCCTCTTAACGGCAGCCTGAGCAACAAGGAAGTAGCACCCTCCGCATCTGCAAGCGATAACGCTTCGGGCTTCACTGGAGCGGTGACGTTCAACGAGAACGGAATTGACATCACCGGTCCAGTTGGAGAAGGCCAGCATACGATCATGGCGGTAGCCAAAGACAACTTGGGCAACACCAGCACCAAGGCGATCTCATTCACTGTGGATATGACAGGGCCAGCGGTGGTGCCGACCAGCCCCACTGACAATCAGGAGTTCGCCTCCGCACCGATTACCTTGAGCGCCAGCGCTTCGGACAACCTTAGTGGCGTCGCCTATGTGGAAGCGAAGGTAGGTGTGAAGGGGCAGCCCCTCACGACGCTCGGACGACAGAATGGCCCCACCTACAGCGCCGTGTACACCCCCACCCAATCGGGCACGTATGAGGTCGAGTACACGGCCTGGGACGCGGCAGGCAATGCTTCCAGCATAATTAAGCGCACTTTCCAGTATTCGGTGACCGCGGCTCCTGTAGAGCAGGCCCCGAAACCTGTATTGGAAGTGATCGGGAGCGCTCCATTCTCGGGCAACATCAGCGTCAATGTCTCGGGCAACTTTCACACCAGCAGCCAGGTCGACCGCATGATTTTGCAGGTCACTGATGCCAAGGGAGTCATCGACAACAGCACCTATGTCACCACGCAGGCACGTGCAACCTTCAGCGTCGATACCACCAGATTTGCGAACGGATTGCTTAAGCTCCAGGTGATTGCCATCGCCAAGAGCGGCTTGATCGGCAACAGTGACGTGTTTGAAGGAGGGGTTCAGAACCTGACCAGCCCAGATCTCAAGGTGGCCACACCCAGTGACGGCGCAATCATCACCACGCCAACCGTGCCGGTTCAGATCACCCTGACCAAGCGAAGCGCGGATTACAGCGTCACCGGCTCGAACATTGTGGTGGACGTTCTCGACTACCGCGGCGTCAGCGTGCGCAGTCAGACCCTGAGTACCAACAATCCGTCCATCTGCACCGGCAGTGCCGAATCGCTGACTTGCAACACCAGTTTTGATATCGCCGCCCTGCCTGCCGACATTTACTCGATTCGTGTCCGGGCCAATGTCCAGGTTGACCCTTCGGGCGTCAACATCACCAGGGCGTTGGAAACTACCAGCCGCTTTACCCACAACACCGCCAGCCTGCTGCCCCCAGCCGCCAGCATTCGCTTCCCAGCCATCACTGATCTTCAGAAGCCTAGTCAGCTTGACAGCAGCTCCGGCGTCCTGATCAGTGTGAGTGACAATACCGGCGTAAGCGTCGTGGAAGCCCGAATTGTGGGACCGTTCGACGGCACCCAGCCCCTGACGCTCAACGGCACCACACAGTGCGACGCCAGCGTGCCTGTTGCCGGCCGCTCGCCCGTAGATGTCCTGATGCTGAACTACGGCTATGCCTCGCCCATCACCAACGGCGACGTGGTGCTCCGCAACCTCGACATCGACGGATCGGCATACATTCCCAACAACAATCCCAATGAGCGCTATGACCTACGCGTGACCGTTCAGGACACCGAGGGCAACCGAAACATTCAGTGCATCCCAGTCACCGTGAACCGTGCGGCTAGTCAGGCTTCCCGTCCTACTTACGTCGCTTCCACTACCAAGCTCCCCAACCCCCCCAGCACCACCCCAGGTGAGCTGAACTACACGACCGGCACCTGGAGAATCTCGGGGATGACCAACAGCAGCCGTGTTGCCGCCGTCCTGTACCAGGACAACATCCAGAAGACCGTGACGTTCGAGAGCGGCGTCACTACCTCCAAGGACATGACCGTGTCGTTCGGGGATCCAGGAACGTACCAGATTGTCTGGCTGATTGAGGACATGACCACCGGAATCGTTACCTCGGTCAGCGGGGAAGTTATTTCCGTAGTGAAGATTTCTAAGCCCTGAACTGACGACAGATTCGCAGAGCTTTCAACACAAAGAGCCCCCGCCACTCCGGCAGGGGCTCTCCTGTTCTACCCGCTCAGAACTTAATCGTGTACTCCGCAAAACCATCATCGCGCGTCTTGAGCAACGTCGCGCCGGCCGGGGCGAATTTCTGGGCGTTGGGGCTGCTGACGTACAGCAGCGTTGCACCCGGAATGGGCGTCAGCTTCCAGTTGCCGTCGGCGGTGGGATTGATCGTCTTCTGCTGGGTGAAGTAGGCGATCAGCGCCTGACGGGTCTCATCGGGCGATTCCAGCACGATGTTCTTGCCGTCCAGACCGGGGAACTTGCCGCCACCGCTGGCGCGGTAGTTGTTGGTGGCCACCACGAACTTCTGGTTGGGATCGATGGGCTTGCCCGCGTACATCAGGTTCTTGATGCGGTGGGCGTCGGGGTTGGCCAGCTTGGCGTCCTTGTCGTAGCGGCTGGGCTGGGACACATCGATCTCATAGGTCACGCCGTCGATCACATCGAAGTTGTAGGTGGGGAAGGAATCGTTGACCAGGGGCTGCGGCTCGGTCTTCTTGGGGTCAATCTGGTTGAATTGCCCGGCGCTGCGTTCCAGCCATTCCTGAAGCTGCGCCCCCGTGACCTCCACCGCCTGCACGGTGTTGGGGTACACGTACAGGTCCGCCACGTTCTTGATCGCCAGGGTTCCGGCGGGAATGTCGGTGTAGTAGCTGGCCCCGTTGCGTCCACCGGCCTTGAAGGGTGCGGCGGCGCTCAGCACCGGCAGGTCCTTGTACGGGGTTCCGGCCAGCGCGGCCTTGACGTAGGCGACCTGGGCGTTGCTCACCAGCTGCACGCTGGGATCGTCCTGCACCAGTGCCCAGTAGGAATTGATGGGCGTCACCAGGTCAGCCACCTTGCCGCGCACGTAGGCCAGCGTGCCCTCGTGGGCGGCCTTGACCGCCGCCGCGATGGCGGGGTCCGGCGTGACCAGATTCTTCTTGGCGGCCTTGTCCCAGATGGGCCGCACGGCGGCCTTGCCGCTCACAACGTTCCAGTTGTTGCCGCGGCGTTCCAGCGTCAGGTCCACGATCCCCAGGTCACTGCCCCAGAAGCCGGCCATGACCACAGGTTTGCCGTTGATGGTGCCGTTCTCGATGTTCGCGCCGGGAATGTCCTTGTAGATTGGCCCCGGAAACACCTGATGGCTGTGGCCGCTGAGGACCACGTCAATGCCGTCCACCTTGGTCAGCTCGGTGGCCACGTTCTCCTGGCCCGGCTGGTAGTCGGCAGTGATGCCGCTGTGGGCCACCGCCACGATCACGTCCGCGCCGCGCGCCTTCATCTCGGGCACGAATTTGCGGGCAGTTTCCACGATGTCGCGGGTGGTGACCTTGCCTGCCAGATTGGCCTTGTCCCACTGCATGATCTGCGGGGGCAGCAGGCCGATCATGCCCACGTTGATGTAGTACGGCCGGCCATAGGTGTCGTACATCAGCTTGCGCTGGATCACGTAGGGCGTGAAGGCGTTCTTGTCGTTGGCGGGATTGCCGTCCCCGTCTTCCAGATAGACGTTGGCGCTGACCACCGGCATGGGCGCGGCCCCCACAACCTGATTGATGAACGGCAGGCCGTAGTTAAACTCATGGTTACCCAGGTTCGCCGCGTCGTACTTCAGCAGCCCCATCGCGGCGTGCATCGGGTGAACCTGCCCCGCCTCCAGGGGTTTGACCTTGGCCACGTAGTCGCCCAGCGGCGTGCCCTGAATCAGGTCGCCGTTGTCGTACAGCACCGTGTTGCGCTTTTCCTCGCGGGCCTGCTTGATCAGGGTGGCGGTGTACTCGAAACCGTACTCGCCGGTGGGCTTGTCCTGATAGTAGTCGTAGCCCAGCGCGTTGGTGTGCAGATCGGTGGTCTCCAGGATACGCAGATTGACCGTCTGTGCGCCGGCCGTGCCCAGGCCGCCCAGCAACAGCGCCGCCATCAGTGTCAGAGAATTGTGTTTGTTCACGCCGTTCAGAATACCGCCGATGGGCCGTGGCGTGTCGGTGACAAAGATCAGCGCCGGTAGAGGCCAATCGCAGGGGCTCGGGGGGCCGAACCGTTGCTGGGGCGTGGACCTGCGGCCTTCAGGCCAGATGGTCCGGCCCCAGGTCCCGCGCCGAGTGGGCTCCGAGCAGCCCCAGCGTCAGGTCAAACTCGGCCACGATGTTACGCAGCACCTCTGTCACGCCCGCCTCTGCGGCCAGGGCCAGCCCGTAGGCATAGGGGCGGCCCAGCAGCACCGCCCGCGCCCCCAGCGTCAGCGCCTTGGCCACGTCGGCGCCGGTCCGCACGCCGCTGTCGAGCAGCACGGGCAGGTCTCCCGCCGCCTCCACCACGCGCGGCAGCATGGTCAGGCTGCCCACCTCGCCGTCAATCTGGCGGCCCCCATGGTTGCTGACGATCAAACCGTCCATGCCGCGTCGCGCCGCCTCCCGGGCGTCGTCGGGATGCAGGATGCCCTTGAGGACAATGGGCAGGCTGGTCCACTCGCGCAGGCGCGAGAGGTCATCCCACTGCAAGTCGGGGCGGGTGTAGCTGGCCGTGAAGTGCGCCGCTGCCGCCCGCATCTGCGGCAGCGAGAGCCCGAACTTGCGGCCGTGCGCGGCCAGACTGGCGGCCGTCCGCAGCAGCGCGGGCGAGGGTCTGGGCGAGGCGGCAGGCAACGTCACACCCGCAAGTCCGGCGCGGAAATGCTCGTCCGTCAGGTACTGCGCCAGTCCCTGCCCACGCAGAAAGGGTAAGTGGCCCAGGTCCAGATCACGCGGCCGCCAGCCCAGCAGCGTGGTGTCGAGCGTCAGGACAATGGCCTGAGCGCCGATGGCCTCGGCCCGGCGGACAAAGGAGCGCGTGACCTGCTCGTCGGTGCCCCAGTACAGCTGAAACCAGCGCGGCGCCCCCGCCTGCACCGCGTCCATCGCGGCCGCCACCCGCTCCATCGGCTCGGACGCCTGCGAGGAGAAGATGAACGGCACGCCCAGGGCGGCAGCCGCGCGGCCCACCGCCAAGTCGGCCTCGGGGTGGGCCAGTTCCAGCACCCCCAGCGGGGCCAGCAACACGGGGGCGGGGGACGTGTGACCGAACAGATCCACACTCAGGTCACGCGCCGCCGAGCCGCGCAGGCGGCGGGGCAGCAATTTGACGGCCGAAAACGCCTCCAGATTGGCCCGCATGGTGCGCTCCGCGCCCGCGCCACCCGCCAGATATGCGAAGGCCGCCCCGTCCAGCTTGCGCCGCGCGGCCTCCTGCAACCGTTCGGGCGCCACCGGCACCAGCGGGCGCGTGCCGCCCAGCCCGTCCACGAAAATCTGCGTCTGACGGCTGCGGCCAGGGCCGGGACCAGCGGCTTTGGAAGAGGACATGTCCAGAAGTGTAGGGCCAGTCGGGCCTCCCGCCGCCTACAGACTCGCCGCCACCCGCGCGAACAGCGGCGGCATGGGCGGCACGGTCCCGCCGTCCACCCAGCCAAATCGGCGGTCCCGCACGCGTCCGCCGGCGCCCACGCCCATGCCGCCCGGAAATGCGGCAGTCAGATCGAGCGGCCCGTGGACCTCCACTGCCCCGGGCAGCGCCGCCAGTGCGCGGTCCACCTGCCGCCCATGCCCGAAGTGCATCAGGTGAAGCTGTCCGTCCATCTCCCAGGCGAAGCGGGCCGACAGCTCGGGCAACCCATCCAGCGAGCCGGGGGCCGAAACGTGGCGGACGCTCAGGCCGGGGCGCAGGCGCAGCGTGACCTCCAGCGCCTCGCCCAGCGCGCCGAAACTGCCCACGAAGGGGCGGGTCAGGTCATAGCCCTGCACGTTCTTGACGGTCCGGCCCCCGGCCCGCACCACCCGCCCCGACGGCGCGCGGAAGGTCACGCCCAGCACCTCTGCCCCAAAGAAGAAAGTCTGCCCGAAGCCACCGCGCGACACCAGACCGCCCACGCCGCCGGGCAACGCCACCGGAGGAAACGGCGGGTACAGGCCAGGGGGCAGCGCAGCGTAGACCTCCAGCAGTCCAACGTCGCCGGAGACGGTCAGGGTCTGATCGCCGGGGGAAACTTCTATTCTGGGCTCAGGCATGGGGTTCCTCCGGCAGAATCTTGCCGGGATTCAGGGCACCCGACGGGTCCAGGGCGCGTTTGACGTTCCACAGGGCCGTCATCGTCTCGGGATCTACCGCGTCGCGCATGAAGTCGCGTTTCATGGTGCCGATGCCGTGTTCGCCGCTCAGGACGCCGCCGTGCCGGATGGCCACCAGGGCGATCTCGTGGGCCAGTGTATGCACGGCCTCGGTGGACTCGGTGCGCGGATCGAACAGGATGTTGGGGTGCAGGTTGCCGTCCCCGATGTGGCCGAACTGCACCAGCTTGAGGCCCGAGGCGTCGCCCAACGCGCGAATCTGGCGCACCACTTCCGGCAGTACACTGCGCGGCACCACGATGTCCTCGTTCATGCGCTGCGGGCGGATGCGGCCCAGCGCGGGCGAGACGCTGCGGCGAGCCTGCCAGAGAGCTGCGGCCTCGGCCTCACCCTCGGCGCGGCGCACCACGCCCCCGGCCTCCAGACAGGCAGCCTCCACCAGCGCGCGTTCCTCCTCGACGGTGTCCAGATCGTCGCCGTCGGTGTCCACCAGCAGAACGGCCCCGGCGTCTCGCGGCAGGCCGAGGTGCAGGTAATCCTCCACCGCATTGGTGCACGCCTGATCCATGAACTCCAGCTTGCCCGGCACGGCCCCGGCGGCAATGGCCGCACTCACGGCCTCAGCGGCCTGTCCCACCTCGGCAAAATGGGCCATCAATGTGCGGGTGAACTTTGGCGGCGGTGTCAAACGCAGCGTGGCAGAAGTGATCAGACCCAGCGTGCCCTCCGAGCCGATCAGCAGACCCGCCAGATCGTAGGCGTCGCGCGTCAGGGTGTGCAACTCACCCTCGGCATCAACAAAGTCCAGCGCGGTCACGTAATCGCCAGTCACGCCGTACTTGAAACACAGCGGGCCGCCCGCGTTCTCGCCCAGGTTGCCGCCGATGGTGCTGGTGCGAAGGCTGGCCGGGTCCGGCGGGTAGATCAGGCCGTGGGGTCTGGCCGCATCAGTCACGGCCAGGGTGATCACGCCCGGCTGGGCGACGGCCTCGCGCCGCTCGGGGAAGATCTCCAGTTTCGACATGCGGGTAAACGAGACCACCACGCCCGGCTGCATGGGGGCCGCGCCTCCGCTGAGGCCGCTGGCCGCCCCGCGTCCGACGATGCTCACGCCTGCCCGCCGCGCCGCCTTGACGGTGGCGATCACATCTTCGGTGCTTTCGGGCAATACAACGGCTAAGGGCGTGACCCCGAACTGAATCGCGTCGAACCGGTAGCTCAGCCGCTCGGCCAGACTGGACAGCACCTTCCTCGGCCCCAGCAGGCGCGTGAGTTCGGCGGCCAGCGCGTTGTCGCCCCCACCCCCGGACCGGGGCTTGCGGGCCGGCGAGGTGGTGGTGAGGGCGAGTTTCTCGGTGGTCATGGCTGGCCTCCAGCGGGCCTGGCTGCGGAGATCACACCTGTCATATGACTGCCCGACGGTTGAACGGTTTGACCCACGGTCACAACTCGCCCCGGTACGCCCGGTCCAGCACTTCCACCGTGTGCATCACCGGCACCGGGCTGCCCTGACGGCGCACATGGCTCTGAATCTGGGTGTGGCAACCGATGTTGCCGCTGGCGATCAGGTCCGGCGTGGTGGACAGGATATGCCCAGCCTTGCGTGCGCCCAGTTGCCCGGCCAGTTCGGGCTGTTCCAGGTTGTAGGTGCCGGCCGAGCCGCAGCACAGGTCACCCTCCGGAATTTCCACGATGCTCACGCCGGGAATCATTCGCAGCAGTTCGCGCGGCGCGGCGCGGACCCCCTGCGCGTGGGCCAGATGGCAGGCGTCGTGGTAGGCAACCTTGAGGGGACGCGAGGCGGGCATGAACGGTTCCAGCCCACCCTCCCGCGCCAGTCCCGCCAGATACTCGCTGATGTCCTGCACTTTGGCCGCGAAGGCCTTCGCCCGTGCCTCATCGTGCAGGCCGTGCAGGATCACCGGGTATTCCTTGAGGCCCGCGCCGCAGCCCGCCGCATTGGACAGGATGGCGTCGTAGTCGTCGGGATTGAAGGCGTCCAGATTGGCGCGCACCAGCCGCAGCGCCTCGTCCCGCGCCCCGGTGTGCAGCGCGGCAGCCCCGCAGCAGCCCTGGCCTTCCGGCACCACCACCTCGATGCCGTTGCGGGCCAGCACGCGCAGTGTGGCGGCGTTGAAGTTGGGCGCAAGGGCCTGCTGAGCGCATCCGGTCAGGAACGCCACCCGGCCCCGGCGCTGCCCCCGTGCGGGCGTGAGCGGCGGGCTGGGCTGCATCGCGGGGACGTGTTCGGGCAGCAGGTCGAGGGGGCCACGCAGCGCGGCGGGCAGCGCCGGGGCCAGCGGCTTGGCGTACTGCCCGACGCGGGCGGCCACGCTGAACAGCCTAGGCGCGGGCAAGGCCTTGAGAATGGCGTAACGCTTGGCCCGGTCCAGTGGGCTGCGCCGCCGCTGCGGCTCGCTCCAGCCACGAAAACTGGTGATCAGCTCGCCGTAGGGCACGCCGCTGGGACAGGCGGTCACGCAGGCCTGACAGCCCAGGCAACGGTCCAGGTGCGGCGCGGCGTCCAGCAGATCCAGGCCGCCTTCCAGCACCTCCTTCATCAGCACGATGCGGCCACGCGGGCTGTCCATCTCGTCGCCCAGCAGCGCGTAGGTGGGGCAGGCGGGCAGGCAGAAGCCGCAGTGCACGCAGGCGTCGACGGCATGCGCCATCACCTCGCCCTGCGGCCCCAGGGCCTGCACAGGAATGTCGTTGTTCACGGGTTGACCTTCACGCCGACAGGATAGACGCCGGTGGCCGGGGCGAAGGTCACGCGGGAATGGATTGGGCTAGAGGTGGGGGCAGTGGAAGACAGCCGGGCCTCAATTACCGGGCGTCGGCTCAAGGTGCCCACCGACAGTCGTCAAATGAAGGTTAAGGCCCCTTCGTGATGCGGCCCAGCGTCAGGACGCGGGAAAGGGGCGCACACTCGGGCCATGACCTCCTCTCCCCTGCCCCTCTCGGTTCTGGATCTGGTACCGATTCCCTCCGGCTCGGACGCCACGGCGGCCCTGCGCGAATCCCTGCGGCTGGCGCAACACGCCGAGGACCTGGGCTACCAGCGCTACTGGGTGGCCGAACACCACAACATGGGCGCGGTGGCGTCCAGCGTGCCGCTGGCGGTGCTGGCGGCGGCCTCGCAGGTCACGCGGCGCATCCGGCTGGGATCCGGCGGCGTGATGCTGCCCAACCACGCGCCGCTGGCCGTGGCCGAGGGCTACCGCCTGCTCTCGGCGCTGGCCCCGGGCCGGGTGGACCTGGGCCTGGGCCGCGCGCCGGGCACCGACGGACGAACGGCGCGGGCCTTGAGAGGCGCGGCTGGCCCGATGGAAGAGCCCTTCGAGCGGCAACTCGCGGAACTGATCGCCTTCGGCACCGGCGAGTTCCCGGCGGGGCATCCCTTCGCCGGAACGGTGGCGGCTCCGGCAGGCGTGGGGCTGTTTCCGCCGCTGTGGCTGCTGTCCAGCAGCGGCTACGGCGCACATGTGGCCGCCCGCATTGGCGCGGGGCTGGCCTTCGCGTGGCACATCAACCCCGACACGGCGGGGGCGGCAGCGGCGGCCCAGGCTTACCGCTCCGCCTTCGAACCCTCGGCGCAGTTCCCCAGGCCCCAGGTGATCGTCGCCGCCAACGTGATTTGCGCCCCCACCCGCGCCGAGGCCGAGGAACTGAGCCTGCCGCTGGGCCTGATGTTCCTGCGCCTGACCCGCGGCGAGGTGGCCTCGTTTCCCAGCGTGCAGGAGGCCCGCGACTACCCCTACACCCCGCAGGAACAGGCGGTGGCCGAGGCGTCGCGTGCCCGCGCCATCGTGGGCGATCCGGCAACGGTGGCGGCCCGCCTGCAGCGTCTGGCCCACGACGTGGGGGCCGACGAACTGATCCTGACCACCATGACGCACGACCCGGCGGCGCGCCGACGCTCCTACACCCTGGTGATGGAGGCAGTGCGCGAGGGGGCGGCAGTAGCGGCCTTCTGACCGGAACTTCTGCAGGAACGTCGCCCGGCTGACCCGGCGGGCCGGACGCAAAAACCCCCGTCTCAGAGAGGACGGAGGCCACAGCTTTGAGAGGTTCTACTTCACGAACAGCATCTGCCGGTACGTTGGCAATGGCCACAGCTTGAAATCGATCAGGTTCTCCAGTCGGTCGGCCACGGTCCGGACCTCCCGCATGGCAGGCAGCACCGCGTCGCGCATGTGGTAGGCCTTCTGGTGGACTTCCTCGCCGCCCTGGGCCTCGTTCTGCTCGCGCAGGACCTGCAGGGCGTCGTACAGGCTGTCGGTCAGTTCGCCCACCTCCCGCCTCACTCCGGCGGCGGCGCGGCTGCCTTCGGGAACGTCCTTCAGCGCCGCCAGGTAGCTCAGGGCCGCCGGCAGAATCTGGCGCTGCGCCATGTACTCGGTGGTCTCGCCCTCGATGTTGACGGTCTTGAAATAGATGTCGAACATGATCTCCTGTCGGGCCGCCAATTCGCGGTCATTCAGGATTTCCAGCCGGCCGAACAGCTCGACGTTCTTGGGGCTGTGCAGATGTTCCACCGCGTCTAGGGCAGTCCGCAGGTTCAGCAGGCCGCGCTGATGTTCGGCCTCCTGGTGCCACTCGTCGCTGTAGCCATCGCCGTCAAAGACGATGCGCTGGTGTTTTTTGTAGGTGTCGCGCACCAGCTCGGCCAGCGCCGTGTCCAGTTCCTGGCCGCCGTCCACCCGGGCCTGCAGGTCCGTGATCAGCTGGCCCACCGAATCGGCCACGATGGTGTTCATGACGGTGATGGGAAAGGAGATGCTCTGGGAACTGCCCACCGCACGGAACTCGAACTTGTTGCCGGTAAAGGCAAACGGACTGGTGCGGTTGCGGTCTCCGGCATGCACCGGGATTTCCGGCAATACGCGGCTGCCCAGCCCCATCAGCCCTGCCGATTTGCCGCGTCCGCCCTGCCCGCTGGCAAGGCGCTCGTAAATATCGCTCAGCTCACTGCCCAGAAAGATGCTGATGATCGCGGGCGGAGCCTCGGCGGCCCCCAGGCGGTGATCGTTGCTGGCGCTGGCCACGCAGGCACGCAGCAGGTCCTGGTGCTCGTCCACGGCCTTGAGGACGGCAGACGTAAAGAACAGGAACTGCATGTTCTCGTCGGGGGTGTCGCCGGGGTCCAGCAGGTTCTCGCCCGCGTCGGTGGCCATGCTCCAGTTGCAGTGCTTGCCGCTGCCGTTGACCCCGGCAAAGGGTTTCTCGTGCATCAGGCAGACCAGGCCGTACTTGCGGGCGGTGGTCCGCAGCACCTGCATCATCAGCTGCTGGTGATCGGCGGCGATGTTGCTGTTCTCGAAGATCGGGGCCACCTCGAACTGACCGGGGGCCACCTCGTTGTGGCGGGTCTTGACCGGAATACCCAGCGCGTACAGCTGCATCTCGGCGTCGGTCATGAAGCTCAGGATGCGGTCCGGAATTGCGCCGAAGTAGTGGTCCTCCAGTTCCTGCCCGCGTGGGGGCTTGGCCCCGAACAGGGTACGTCCGGTCATCACCAGATCGGGACGGCGGTAGTAGTACTCCTCAGCGATCAGGAAGTATTCCTGCTCCGCACCCAGGCTGCTGGTCACGCGGGTGCCCTCGGACGCGCCGAACAGCTTGAGGGCCGGCGTGACCGCCTTGTTCAGCGCCTCGATGGAACGCAGCAGCGGAATCTTGAGGTCCAGCGCCTCGCCCCGCCACGACGCGAACACGCTGGGAATGCACAGCGTCGCGCCGTTGGCGTGCCGGACCACAAAGGCCGGCGACGAGGGGTCCCAGGCGGTGTAGCCGCGCGCCTCGAAGGTGGCCCGCAGGCCCCCGGACGGAAAGCTCGACGCATCCGGTTCGGCCTGGATCAGCTCCTTGCCCGAGAAAGACATGATTGCCACGCCGTCCCCGGCCGGGTTCAGGAACGAGTCGTGCTTCTCGGCGGTGCCGCCGGTCAGCGGCTGAAACCAGTGGGTGTAGTGGGTGGCGCCCATTTCCATGGCCCAGGTCTTCATGGCCAGCGCCACCGTGTCGGCGATGGTGGGGTCCAGCGTCTCGCCGCGCTCGGCGGTGGCCTGCAGGCTCTTGAACGCGCTCTTGCTCATGCGTGTCTTGAGCTGGTCCACCGTCAGCACGTCACTGGCAAACTTCTCGGTGATCAGCTGGCTGGGCGTGGGCTGCGCGGTGGCCTCCACGCGCCAGTTGCGGGCCGCCGAGTTGACATCGAAATCCTGGTTGTTGCCGGTCTGAGTCATAGTCGCTCCCCCTGGAGAACACCACACATAGGCGGACGCCGGGGCTGATCGCCTGCTGGCCCCGGAGCCGTCCGCCGCTGGTCTGTCATCGGGGGTAAGTATAGGGGGCCGGTCGGGAGCGGTCAACGCACTTCTCTGAACAAGTGGCCGGGAAATTCCCCATGATAGGACACGGCGACGGCGGATTGAGCAATCTGTTCAGGTGAAGGGTGCGATCTGTTAAGAAGTGGGGATACAGATTGCACACCAGCGGCGCTCCGGCTCCTCCTGCCCGTTAGAGGGGCTGGCCGGTCAGGCTGCGGGCGCAGGCCTTCAGCCCCTGCGGCGTCCCCTCAGACAGCATCTCGCCGCACGCGCCGCCGCCCATCCGATTCTGGTCAATGCTGATCGGCGCGTTCAGGTGCTCGATGCGGTCCACGTCCGGCTGACCGTCATGCGGCAGGAATCCCTGAAAGCCGTGAGTCTCGTCCAGCCGCCGCGGCACCTCGGCGGTGCTGGTGTCGAAGACCAGCGAGGACTTGCCGGACCCCGCCATGCCGGTAAACACCGTGATCTGCCCTTGGAAATGCACAACGACACGACTTTGAGGTTGTTGTCGTGTGCGCCGTATACCTCGATGAAGTGCCGCCGGGTCATCTGTGAACCTCCGGTGGTCTTCAGGCTCCCTGACATTCATGTGAGAACCCCTGCACGGCAGAGCTTCATCCCGTCTTACCTCTGGGGCGGCTGTGCCGTGTCCGCTTGCCTGCGCCACCGGACGCTACCCTGGGCTCAGAACGTTCCCGGAGGTAACCCGCACATGACCCCTTCCCCCGCAGCCGAGCGGGCCGAGATCCTCTCGCGCCTGCAAGACGCCCAGATCAAGTTTCTGCGCCTGCAATTCACCGACATCCTGGGCACCACCAAGAACGTGGAGGTGCCGCCCTCGCAGTTCGAGAAGGCGCTGAGCGGCGACGTGACCTTTGACGGCAGCGCCGTGGAGGGCTTTACCCGCGTCGAGGAATCCGACATGTTGCTGCGCCCGGACCTGGGCACCTTCCTGATCTACCCGCCGTTCTCGCGGGAAGAGGGCGAGCGCGGCGCGGTGGCCCGGCTGATCTGCGACGTGACCCTGCCCGACGGCACGCCGTTCGAGGGCGACCCCAGGCGGGTGCTGCAACGCCAGATCGAGCGGGCGCATGGCCTGGGCTACGAGATGTTCGTCGGCACCGAGCCGGAGTTCTTCCTGTTCGAGCGCACCCCGGCGGGCCTGGGCAGCACCGTCACGCATGACCGGGCCGGCTACTTTGATCTGGCCCCCATCGACAAGGGCGAGCGCATCCGGCGCGAGATTGCCAACAAGCTGGTCGAGATGGGCTTCGAGATCGAGGCCTCCCACCATGAGGTGGCCCCCGGCCAGCACGAGATCGACTTTCGCTACGCCCCAGCGCTGGAGACGGCGGACCGCATCGCCACCTTCAAATTCGTGGTCAAGCGGGTGGCGCTGGAGTACGGCCTGCTGGCCAGCTTTCTGCCCAAGCCGCTGGCGGGCGTCAGCGGCAGCGGCATGCACTGTCACCTGAGCCTGTTCAGGAACGGTCAGAACACCTTTGCCGACGAGAGCGGCGAATACGGCCTGTCCAGGACCGCCGAGAATTTCATCGCCGGGCTGCTGGACCACGCCGAGGGCATGACCGCCATCACCAATCCTCTGGTCAACAGCTACAAACGGCTGGTGCCGGGCTTTGAGGCCCCGGTGAACATCGCCTGGAGCACCAGCAACCGCTCGGCACTGGTCCGCATTCCGGCCAAGCGCGGAAACTCCACCCGCGCCGAACTGCGGATGCCGGACCCCAGTTGCAATCCATATCTGGCGCTGGCGGTCATGCTGGCCGCCGGCCTGGACGGCATCGAGCGGGGCCTGGAGCCGCCACCCGCCATTGCCCGCAACATCTTCAGGATGACCGTGCGCGAGAAGCGCCACCACCGCGTCAAGGAACTGCCCACCGACCTGCGCGAGGCCCTCGACGAACTGGGCAAGGACGAGGTGCTGCGCCGCGCCCTGGGCGAACACGTCATGGACCACTTCGTGGCGGCCAAGCGCGCCGAGTGGCGCGAGTACAGCGCCGCCGTGCATGCCTGGGAACTGGAACGGTACCTGGACCTGGTGTAGCTCCGGAGTCCTGCCATCACATACCCCTCGCTGTATTAAGACCCCGGATGAAGAACATCACAGCGCCTTCTTGCTGTATTTATATTGCGCCAAAGTGACACTTCTCGGCAACTATTCTTCGGCAATGCCGCAGTCTGAACGTCGGAGTTCCAAAGGTCTGATGAGGGGCGCATTGACTTCACCTTAAGTCATCTCTAGAATCTCGCTATCGCAACCACACGCAATGCATGCCCAAGGGCCTGCGGCGCACCTATATCCGGAGGAATTATGAAGAAGACTGCACTGAGCCTTTCTGTACTCGCCGCGTTGGCCCTCGGCACCGCCAGCGCCCAGACCACCATCAAGATTGCCACCATCAGCCCGCTGTCCGGCGGCCAGAGCAACCTGGGCACCCAGATTCGCAACGGCGCGCAGCTGGCCGTCAACGAGTACGCCCCGCAGTTCAAGAAGCTGGGCTTCAACCTGCAGCTTGTTCCCTACGACGACCAGGCCGATCCGGCCACCGGCACCGCCGCCGCCCGCAAGATCGCCGCCGACAACCAGATCCTGGCTGTGGTGGGCACCCTGAACAGCGGCGTGGCCATTCCCGCCAGCGCGGCCCTGGCACCCAGCAACCTGGTGATGATCAGCCCGGCCAACACCGCCAACCAGGTCACCGACCGCGGACTGGCCAACATGAACCGCATCGTGGCCCGCGATGATTCGCAGGGTCCGGCCGGCGCCAACTTCATCATGGACAACCTGAAGGCCAAGAAGGTCTACGTCCTGAACGACAAGACCGCCTACGGTGAAGGGCTGGCCGCCGAGGTCGAGAAGGCCCTCAAGGCCAAGGGCGTGACCATCTCCGGCAGCGAGGGCACCGAGGAAAAGAGTGACTTTTCCAGCATCGTGGCCAAGATCAAGCTGACCCGCCCCGACGCCATCTACTTCGGCGGCATCTACAACCAGATCGGCGTGTTCATCAAGCAGCTGCGCGGCGCGGGCATCACCACCCCTGTCGTCGGCGGCGACGGCCTCGACAGCAGCGAGCTGCCGACCATCGTGGGCAAGGCCGGCGCCAACAACATCTACTACACCACCGTGGCTGCCCCGCTGGAAGCCCTGCCTGCCGCCAAGACCTTCGCGGCCAGCTTCCAGAAGACCTTCAACAACCCTGCCCAGGGCTTTGGGGCCTTCGGCTATGACGCCGCCACCGTGACCCTCAAGGGCCTGCTGGAAGCCATCCGCGCCAATGGCAACAAGGCTCCGACCCGCAAGATGGTGCAGGACACCATTCGCAAGGGCACCTACAAGGGCCTGCTGTCGGGTGAAGTCAGCTTCAACAGCGTCGGTGACCGCAAGGCCGCCACCCTGTACGTGATGAACATCAAGGACGGCAAGGCCGTGCTGGAAACCAGCCTGCCGGTCAAGCCCCCCAAGAACTGAATCTCGCCTTTGATTGACCTTGGGGCCGGGCCACGTGCCTGGCCCCTTTTTTGAGAACTCCGGGGCACGGAGACGGTTTGGAAGTGATTCCACCTGTCATCCGCGCCGCATTCCAAGAGTAGAATGCCGTCGATTTTACCCTCGCCGTTATTTCTGAGTCCCGCTACACCCCCTTCATTCATTGAAAGGAGCTGATTTCTTTGGAACTTTCTGTCCTGCTGCCCTTCATCGTCAACGTTATCGTGGGCGGCCTGATCCTGGGATTCGTTTACGCCATCATCGCGCTGGGCTACACCATGGTGTACGGCGTGCTGCAACTGATCAATTTCGCGCACTCGGAGGTGTTCATCACCGGCGCGGTGGTGGGCTTCGAGATTTTCCGCATCCTTCAGGACTCGCCGATGAATGGCTACCTCAAGTTGCTGCTCGCGCTGATGTCCGCCATGGTGGTCTCGGGACTGCTGAATGTGCTGATCGAGCGCCTGGCGTACCGCCCGCTGCGCGGCGCGCCCCGGCTGGTGCCGCTGATCACAGCCATCGGGGTATCGCTGATCCTGCAAGACGTGCTGCGCTTTCTCGAAGGATTGCAGGGGCGCTTTGACCTGACCTACACGCTGCCCGCCGGATTCGGCAACAAGTTCTGCGCCGCCGAGGGCAGCAGTTGTGCGCCGCTGGGCAACTTCCTGCGCAGCGTTGGCGTGGACGTGCAGCTCAAAGACGTGATTCTGGTTGTGGTGGCCCTGGTCAGCCTGACCGTGCTGAATTACGTGGTCAACCGCACCCGGCTGGGCAAGGCGATTCGCGCCGTGTCGCAAGACCGCGTGACTGCGGGCCTGATGGGCATCGATTCCAACCGGATGATCAGCGCCACCTTCCTGATCGGTGGGGCGCTGGGCGGCGTCAGCGGCGTGCTGTTCGGCATCAAGTTCGGCACGGTCAATGCCTACAGCGGCTTTGACCCCGGCATCATCGCCTTCACGGCGGCCGTGCTGGGCGGCATCGGCAGTATTCCCGGCGCGGTGCTGGGCGGGCTGTTGCTGGGCGTGATCCAGAACCTGATCGGCGTGATGAACATCTTCGGCGACCTGCTGGGCATCGATAACCTGGGCACCATCGACGCGAGCTATTCCAAGATCGGGCCGTTCATCGTGCTGGTGCTGATCCTGATCTTCAAGCCCACCGGCCTGCTCGGCAAGAGCAACGTGGAGAAGGTATGACGGTTGCCAACCCCGCCAAGCCTGCGGTGCGCCCGCCCACCGTCCAACCGGACCGCACCTTCTGGCTGATGCTGTTCTTCATTGTTTCCAGCGTGCTGCTGCTGGTCTCGCACTCGCCCGAGATGCTCAGAAACCTGGGGCCGCTGGGGGACGTGCTGCGCAACAAGGTGATCGAGGCGCTGGTCGTCTCGCTGTTCCTGGCCAACGTGCTGTTCGCCTATCTGTGGAAGGCCGCGAACTGGGCCAAGCTGATCGTGGGGCTGGGCAGCCTGCTGTTCGTGCTGCCGCTGGCCGGACAGACCGACACCAGCCTGCTGGACCTGAGCATTCAGATCATGATCTTTGCCGCGCTGGCCCTGGGCCTGAACATCGTGGTGGGCCTGGCCGGCCTGCTGGATCTGGGCTACGTGGCGTTCTTCGCGGTGGGCGCGTACACCTGGGGCATCTTTGCGAGCCCACGCTTCGGTGAGGTGCTGCGCTACTACGGCGAAAATCCCGGCAGCACCGGTGCGGGCACCCTGGCTATTGGGCTGGTGCTCACGGCGGTCACGGCAGGCAGCATGGTGTACATCAAAGGGCTTCAGGCCCGCGTCGCGCCCACCCGCCTGAGTGATCGCAGCTTTCTGCTGGCTGGCATCGGCCTGCTGGCCGGCATCATCCTGGTGGCCCGCTCCATTGTGGTTCTGAGCTCAGGCTCGGCAGAAGCGCTGGCCAACGGCATCAGCCCCGGCTTCTTCTGGCTGTTTCTGGCCCTGAGCATCATGGCCGCCGCCGTGGTGGGCCTGCTGATCGGTCTGCCGGTGCTCAAGCTCAAGGGCGACTATCTGGCCATCATCACGCTGGGCCTAGGCGAGGTGATCCGGGTGCTGGCCAACAACCTGGATCTGTACACGGCTGGTTCGCAGGGCATCACCCCCGTCGGCTCGGCCTCGGTGCCGTGGTTCAACAGTCTGGCCGGGACGCTGGGCTTCCGGCCTGACCAGTACAACCTGCTGTTTCTGTACATGCTGGTGCTGGTCATGATCGCCGTGGTTCTGCTGGTGAACGTGCGCCTGGACCAGAGCCGCATCGGTCGGGCCTGGATTGCCATCCGCGACGACGAGATTGCGGCGCAGGCCATGGGCGTGCCGCTGATGCAGACCAAGCTGATTGCCTTTGCCACCGGGGCAAGCTTCGCCGGCGTCATGGGCATGATCTTCGCGGCCAAGCAGACCTTTATCAGCCCCGAGAGCTTCAACCTGCTGCAGAGCATCCTGGTGCTGAGCATGGTGGTGCTGGGCGGCATGGGTTCATTCAGCGGCGTGATTCTGGGCGCGGCAGTCGTAACGCTGCTGAACCTGCGGATCCTGCCGGGGCTGGGCGAGGCCAGCGCCAACGTGTCCTGGATTCCGCAGGAGGTCAACCCGGCGAACTACAACCGCTTTATCTTTGGCTCGATTCTGGTGGCGATGATGCTCTTGCGCCCGGAGGGCCTGCTGCCCAACAAACGCCGGACACGCGAACTGCACCACGGCGAGGACCAGGAAGACGAGAGCGAGGACGGCAACGCCGGCGGCCTGAAGGCGGGCGGAGACGTATACAGCGCCGGGCTGGCCACCATCAAGGAAGACGACCGCCCCGGAGGCAGCCGATGATCAAGACCACCATCCACCCCGGCCCCGCGGCACCGGCCAGCGCCGGTAGCATCCTCGAAGTTAGCGGACTGACCAAGGAATTCGGTGGCCTGACCGCCGTGAACTCGGTCACCATGAACGTCCCCGAACGCAGCATCGTCAGCGTGATCGGCCCCAACGGCGCGGGCAAGACCACCTTCTTCAACATGATCACCGGCATCTATGCGCCCACACACGGCAGCATTCATCTGGCCGGCCGCAGTCTGGTGGGCCTGCGGCCCGATCAGGTGACGGAGGCCGGCATTGCGCGGACCTTCCAGAACATCCGGCTGTTTTCCTCGATGACCAGTGAGGAGAACATCATGGTAGGCCGCAACTCGCGCCTGAAAAGCACCTTTGTGGATGCCGTGCTGCGCACCCGCCGCTTTCATGAGTCCGAACACGAGGCGCGTGAGGCCGCCCGGATCATGCTGGACTTCGTGGGCCTGAGCCGCTGGCGCAACGAGATCGCTACCAACCTACCCTACGGCGATCAGCGCAAGCTGGAAATCGCCCGTGCACTGGCCACCACCCCCAAACTGATCCTGCTGGACGAACCGGCCGCCGGCATGAATCCCCGCGAGACCGAGGACCTCAAGGCCCTGATCCGCCGCGTGCGCGACGAACTGGGGGTGACGGTGTGCCTGATCGAGCATGACATGCGGCTGGTCATGACCCTCAGCGAGTACATCACCGTGCTGGACTACGGCAGCAAGATCAGCGAGGGCCTGCCGCATCAGGTCCGCAACGACCCCGCCGTGATGGAAGCCTACCTGGGCCGCGGGGCGGCCGCCGGGGAATACGGCAAGGAGGAGAAACCCAATGTCTAGCCCCACGCCCTCAGCCCACCTTGCCAAGGACGGCCCCGGCGGCACGCCCATGCTGGAGCTCAGCGACATCCACTCGTACTACGACCACATCCACGCCCTCAAGGGCATCAGCCTCACGGCGCACGAGGGTGAGATCGTGGCGCTGATCGGCGGCAACGGGGCCGGCAAGACCACCACCCTGCGCACGGTCAGCGGCATGATGAAACCGCGCCATGGCACGCTGACGTATCTGGGTCAGGACATCGCCGGAAAACCGGCCCACCAGACCATGCAGATGGGCATGAGCCACGTGCCGGAGGGCCGCCGGATCTTCCCGCAGCTGACCGTGCGCGAGAATCTGGAGGTCGGCGCCTACACCCTCACCGACAGGAAGCTGATCGAGGAGCGGGTGCAGGAGGGCTTTGCCTACTTTCCCCGCCTGAAGGAGCGCGAGAACCAGCTGGGCGGCACCATGTCGGGCGGCGAGCAGCAGATGCTGGCCATTGCCCGCGCCCTGATGGTCAACCCCCGGCTGCTGCTGCTGGACGAGCCGAGCATGGGCCTGTCGCCACTGTTCGTGGAGGCGATCTTCGACATCATCGTCAAGCTGAACCGCGAGCACAACACCACCGTGCTGCTCGTAGAGCAAAACGCCAACATGGCCCTGGCCATCGCCCACCGCGCCTACGTCCTGCAGACCGGCGAGATGAAGCTGAGCGGCCGGGCCAGCGACATCGCCAAGGACGAGAGCGTGCGCAAGGCCTACCTGGGCGACGAGTAGGCCCACCAGCAAGGCGGGAAACCGCAGCAGACCGCCAGCACACACCACGCAGGGCCGGAGCCGGAAAGCCCCGGCCCCGGCCTTTGGGTCCACTCGTCAGGTCTGCGCGGGCCGTGAACACGACGCGCCTCGCCGCCATGCCGACCGTGGGCAGTGAGCTGTATACCCCTCCGGCGAACTGAACGCCAGCGCAGCCCCCGGCCCATCACCATCACGCCGGGGCACGGGCCTGCCGCAACGATCCCAGCGCCCGCAGCGCCAGCGGCGTGACCGCAGGCCAGCGCGAAGATAAGAGACCGCGCCGCCCCTTCAGGGGCCGGTCCAGGAGGGCCCCAACGTCAGCGTCCCGGCGCCTCGGCCCTCTCTCATCAGCCTTTCCTGCCCAGTCCGAACAGCCCCAGCCCCCAGCCCATCGCTGGTCCCACCGCCAGCGCGAAGACCAGCGTGCCCCAGCCCAGCGGTCCGCCCATGGCCCAGCCCAGCAGCAGCACCGCCAGTTCCACACCGCTGCGGATGCGCGGCACCGGCCAGCCGGTCACGCGGCGCAGCGCCAGCGTCAGGCCGTCGCGCGGGCCGGCACCCAGGCCAGCCGCCACGTAGGCCCCGGTGGCAAAACCCAGCAGCAGCACCCCCAGCCCAAACTGTGCCCAGCGCCAGCCCAGCGCCGATGGATCGGGAATCAGCGGGGCCAGTACATCCAGGAACACCCCGATCAGGACCACGTTCAGGACTGTACCCAGGCCAATGCGCTCGCGCAGGCGCAGGGCCGTAAAGGCCACGATGGCAGCCCCGGTCAGGACACTGACCACACCCACCGTCAGCGGCAGGTGCCGGGTCAGGCCCACATGCAGCACTTCCCAGGGGGCCACCCCCACGCGGGCGTCCAGCATCATCCGCAGGCTCAGACCGTACAGGAACAGGCCTGTCAGCAGCAGGGCCAGCCGTCCGGCCCGTGAGGGCCGAACCAGTCCGGCCAGCGGCGCAGACACGGTCATGCGGTGACTAGCGGGCGCGTAGCGTGGCCTGGTTTCCGGCAGTATCGACCACCACAATGTCGGCCCAGATTCCGGTCGTCTCGGCAAAGAACTCCACACTCGGACCGGGGGTAATGTTCAGGCGATTGCCGTCCACCAGCACCTGTGCCACACCGTTGTTGTCCCCTGCCACGCCCGCCACCCGGATAACGTTGCCGCTTTTCTCGAAGCGGGTGAGCTGAATGGTGGGCTTGACTGTATCCACGCTGATCGGCAGCACCAGGGTGGACTCGTTGCCGGCAGCGTCGCGGGCCTTGATGGTGTACTTGCCCTGGGTGCCCTCGATCAGGGTCTTGAACTGAAAGCGCGCCAGCTTGCGGCTGCCCGGCAGCACTGGAATGGGCGTGCCGTCCACCGTGACCTGCGTCACGCCCACGTCGTCCAGCACGGTGCCGTCCACCAGCACTGATTTCTCACGGGTCACCCCCACCGCGCTGGTCACGCTGATGCGCGGCTTGAAGGTGTCGGTGGTGCGGGCGCAGCCGCTCAGCAGCAGCAGCCCCAGCGCGGGCAGCAGCGCTGCGGCGGGCAGGAAGAACGGGCAGCGGCGCATGGCCCGGAGTATAGCGGGTGGGTGCCGCCTGGACAGGATTCAGAAAGTGGGACGCGGTGGGGCCGCAGCGGAACGGCAGGCCCGCAGGCCATGCCCTCTCGGGAAGAACCTGCACCCACAAATGTGACAGGGAATCTTCCGGCGCCGCCTTACACGCCAAGCCCTTACAATGCCTCCCGTGAGTTCGCCCGCCCGCCCGCCGTCTGCCCCGCCCTCTGCCTTTATCCCCGAGGGCACACGCGACGTGCTGCCGCCCGACTGGGAACAGCGCGAGGCCCTGCGCGCCCGGCTGTCCCATCTGTTCGGCAGCTGGGGCTACCGCGGCGTGGAGGTTCCGGCACTGGAATACGCCGACGCCCGTCATCCGCAGGACGCCCGCGCCTTCAAGCTGATCGATTCGGGCGGGCAGGTGCTGGCGCTGCGCAGCGAGTTCACCACCGCGATCGGACGGCTGGTGCGCGCCCAGTTTCCAGGCGGGCCGTTTCCCCTGCGCCTGCACTACAGCGGACGGCTGTGGCTGCGCGCCCTGACCAGCGAACTTGGCCGCCTGCGCGAGTTCGGGCAGACCGGCGTGGAACTGATCGGCACCCTGGGCGCACGCGCCGACGCCGAGCTGCTGCAACTGGCGACGGCGGCGCTGGCCGAGGTCTCGGTGGGCGCCCAGCTGGAAGTGGGCTATCCCGGTTTTGTGGACGCTGTGCTGGAGGACGCCGCGCTGCATGGCCCGGCCCGCGAGGCGCTGCACGGCGCGGTCGACCGCAAGAGCGGCGCGGACATCGACCTGCTGTCGCGCCAGCACGGGCTGTCGGGCGGGGTCACGCGCACCCTGCACGCCCTGACCGATCTGTACGGCGGCGCGGAGGTGCTGGACGCTGCGGCAGGGCTGGCCCAGGGCACTCGGGCGCGGGCGGCGGTGGCGCATCTGCGCGAGGTTGCAGCGCTGTACGGTGGCCCCTTGCTGTATGACCTGGGGGCCAGCCGGCGCTACGACTACTACACCGGCCTGACCTTCCGCGCCTACGCGGCGGGCCTGAACCAGCCGGTGCTGGGCGGGGGCCGCTACACGCTGGAGGGTGGGCTGCCCGGTGCGGGCTTCGCAATGGGCCTGGAGCGCCTGCTGCGCGCCGCCGCACCGCAGTTGCCCCCCCAGCCGGAGGTGGTGCTGGCCCTGGACACCGCTGGGGCCGAGCTGGCGCGTGGACAGGGCCTGTGCGCCGAACTGGCCTGGACGGACGACCACGCCGAGTTGCGGCGCTACAGCGCGGCGCGGGGCATCCTGCGCTGGGCGCGGGGTGCCGAGTTGTTCGGGGCGGAGGTGCAGGCATGACTCCCGCGCCGCTGCGTGCCGCGGACCACCTGACGCTGGCGCTGCCCAAGGGCCGCATTCTGGAAGAGGCCATCACGCTGCTCTCGAGGGCTGGCCTGCCGCTGACCCTGCCTGAGAAATCTCGCGCCCTGCGCCACGAGTTTCCCGGCGTGACCGTGCTGGAACTGCGCAACCAGGACGTGCCGGTTTACGTTGACCTGGGCGTGGCCGACGCCGGCATCGTGGGCAAGGACGTGCTGATCGAATCCGGGCGCGAGGTCTATGAACCCGTCGACCTGCGTTTTGCCGCCTGCCGCCTGTCCCTGATCCGCGAAGTGGGGGCGGCAGCGGCCATCGTGCGGGTGGGGACCAAGTACCCACGCGCCGCTCGCGCCTACCTGAACGCGCACGGCATCCCCGCTGAGGTCGTCAAGCTCAGCGGCAACATCGAACTGGCCGCGCTGACCGGTCTGGCCGAGGCCGTCATCGATCTGGTTCAGACCGGCAGCACCCTGCGCGCCAACAATCTGGAGGAGGTGGACATCCTGTTCGAGTCCAGCGCCCGCCTGATCGTGAACCGTGCAGCTCTGAAGCTGCGGCGCGAGCGGCTGCGGCCCCTGATTGAGCGCCTGCGGGAACTTGTGGCCGAGGACCACCCGTCGGCAGAGCCTATGACCTGAGCCAGTGGGCGGCCCCACCTGCGTCCGATGATTTGACAAGCACCGGGCCCGTTGCTACACTTCCCCTCGCCTGAAGACCAGCCATCCCCGTGGCGACTCGGGGGGCGTGTGCAAAGGCCCCGGGCCTTTAGCTCAACGGTCAGAGCAGTCGGCTCATAACCGATTGGTTGCCGGTTCAAATCCGGCAAGGCCCACCATCCCTGGCCAGCAGGACAGTTTCAGATTTCGGGCGGTTAGCTCAGTGGTAGAGCATTCGCTTCACACGCGAGAGGTCGTAGGTTCAAGTCCTATACCGCCCACCAAAAAAAACCCGCCTAGCGCGGGTTTTTTCGTCGTTGTTGTCCCTGGAGTTACAAACGCCTGCCTGCCAAATGGAGCGAAACGGCCGTTTTCGGGCAATTCATGCATGGCCTGAGAACAATCATCCGCTCCCGGAAGCTGAACCATAATTCTCCCAGTAGTCCGAGGCTGGCGAGTTCAAGACCCCACCACATCAGCCTTCACTGTCAGAGCGCGGCCTTGGGCAGGACAAAGCTGAAGGTGGCCCCCTCGTCTGGCTGGCCCTCTGCCATCATCGTGCCGCCATGCCGGGTCACGATGCGCCGCGCGTTGGCCAGACTGACCGCCGCGCCGCCGAAGTCTTCCTGTCGGTGCAACCGCTGGAACATCGTGAACAGCTTGCCCACGTATTCCGGATTGAAGCCCACCCCGTTGTCGCGCACCCGCACCGCCCAGCGCTCCCCCTGATCCTCGGCCCAGACCGCGATCACCGCCGGACGCCGGTCCCGCGTGTACTTCACGGCGTTGTCCAGCAGGGCCGTGACCACCCGGCGCAGCAGCTCCACGTCCCCATAGATCTCGGGCAGGACAGCGATCTCCCAGACGATCTCGCGCCCTGGATGGGTCACGTCCATCTGCTGACGGGCCGCCCCAAAAATCCGGTTGAGGTCCACCCGTTCCAGCTTGAGCGGCTGCCGTGAAGCCCGCGACACGTCGAGCATGCCGTCGATCAGCGTAGCCAGGGTGGTGGCCGCCTGGGTCACGATGCCGAAATAACGCTCAGCCTTCGGGTCCAGCGGCTCGGGCAACGCGCGGCGCAGCAGTTCCCCGAAGCTGGTGATGTGCCGTACCGGGGTCCGCAGGTCATGCGACACGCTGTACGTGAAGGCTTCAAGCTCCTCGTTGGACGCCTGCAGCAGATCGCGCTGGGCCGTAAGCTGCCGAGCCTGTTCGGCACGTTCCAGCGCCAGCCCGAGACTGAACACGGTGGACTTCAGCACGGCCTGATCGGCCACACTCCACGGACGCGGTCCGAACAGGGACACGTTGAAGATGCCGGTAACCGCGCCGCCCACCAGCACCGGCAGGGTGGCCACTGTAAAGAGGTGCGTTACCAGTTCCGGTGCGATGTCCCGCGTGAGATCGTAGCGGTCCTGGAACAGCGGCTCCCTCGTCTGGTGGGGCTGGTCCAGGGTGGGCGTCTGGCCCACCGGCAGGCCAGCATCCACGGCGACCTGCAACGCCGGATTGCCCAGTTCCCCCAGTTGTGCCCGGATTCGCCACTGTCCCTCGCTGACTTGCCAGAACACGGCGTAGCCCGGCGGCAGCAGGGACAGCACCAGCGACATGGCGCGCTCAATCAGCACGTCGGCGTCTGTAGTCAGGCCCAGGTCACGGGTCAGCGCCGCAAAGCCTTCCAGCGCCTGCGTGCGGGCCAGCAACTCGGCGTTCTGCACCTCGAGCTGCCGCGCCACCTCGGTGCGCTCCAGAGCCAGGGTCAGGCTGCGGCCCACTGCCTGGAACACCGCGCGGCGGTGTTCGGTCCAGTGCGGCGTGTCCTTGACGCCCAGCACGAACATCGCCTGGGTGACCCCGCCGATGGGCAGTGGGGCGATGGCCGCGCTCTGGTAGACCTCGGTGTAGGGGAAGTGCTGCTGTTCCGGGTTCCAGTCGTCCACGAAGATGGGCTGCCCTGTCCGCATGGGCTGGGCAAACACCGGGATGTCCATCGGCACTCCGGCCTGAAGGCTGGCCAGCAGGGTGGGCTGCTTTTCCAGATCGCTGGTGTGGACCTTGATGCGCCACAGGCCGTCCTCCAGGGCGTGGTACGCGGTGGTGCAGCCCGGAAACAGCGTGCTCAGGACAGCCACGGCGCGCTCCGCCAGCACCAACACGCCGGTCTCGCCGTCGGCGGTCTCAGTGAAGCGCACGAAGGCCTCGAGTTCGGCGGTGCGGTCATGAACCTGCTGCTCCAGATCACCCGACAGCCGGGCGCGGTCCAGCGCCAGGGCGCACTGGCTGGCCAGCGTCTGCAGGAAGTGCTGCTCTTCCAGGGTGAAGGTGTGCGGTTCGCGGAAGTCCAGCACGATCACGCCCAGTGGGTGGCCGTCCATCACCATGGGCAGGACGGCGCTGGCCACAGCAGCCACCCCGCCCGTCCGGGTTTCCAGGGCCGGGTAGGCGGCCACCAGCGCGCCTGCAGACTCAAAGAACAGCGGCGTGTCCTGCCGCAGCGCGTCGGCGGCGGGGCCAGGCCCGTCCAGGTCCCTGTCCTGCCAGACGCTGCTCTGGGCCTGACCGAGCCTCGCCGCGACATTCAGGTGTTTGCCCTGGACCAGCAGGACCGTGCCGTCGATGGCTGCCAGGGCGTCCAGGGCGTCGCGCAACACGATGTCGAAGACCTCGCCGGTCCGTCGCACGGCGGCCAGATCCTGCGTCACGCGCTGGAGCCGGTTCAGCAGGTGGGCCGCGAGTGCCGGGTCCGGATTGGAGAGGTCTGTCATGGATGCGGGCAGTCTAGGCGCTCAGGTGGGCAACGGCCTGAGACGACATCCTTTGGACGTTGTGCAGAAACGAAGGAGATCACCCGCCGGGATCTGATCTGAGCCCCTCCGCTGCTCTTCATGCTGCCGATTCCTCCTGCCCCCGGAACTGTTTGCTGTACAGGTCCGCGTACAGGCCACCTTGTTGCAGCAGTTCCTTGTGACTGCCGCGCTCCTTGATCTGCCCGGCCTCAATCACCAGAATCAGGTCCGCGCTGACGATGGTACTCAACCGGTGGGCAATGACCACACTGGAACGGCCCCGCAGCAGCACCGCCAGCGCATCCTGGATGGTGCGTTCGGTGCGGGTGTCCACGTTGCTGGTGGCCTCGTCCAGGATCAGGATCCGTGGGTCCGCCAGGATGGCGCGCGCGAAGGCCACAAGCTGGCGCTGGCCCTGGCTGAGGTTGCTGCCGCCCTCGCTCAGCAGCGTGTCGTAGCCCTGCGGCAGCGCGGTAATGAAGTCGTGGGCGCTCGCGGCGCGAGCAGCGGCCTCCACCTCGGCCCGCTCCGCCCCCGCCTGGCCATAGGCGATGTTGTCGGCCACGCTGCCGGAGAACAGGAACGATTCCTGCGGCACGATGGCGATGGCACTTCTCAAAGAGGCCCGCGTCAGCTCGCGCACGTCCACGCCGTCCACCTTCAGTGCCCCGCCGGAAACCTCGTAAAAGCGCGGAATCAGGTTGGCAATGCTGGTCTTGCCCGCCCCCGTTGGCCCCACCAGGGCCACAGTCATGCCCGGCTCGATGGTGAAGTCGATGCCGCGAAGCACGGGCTTGCCGGGAACATAGGCAAAGTCCACCCCTTCAAATTCAACCCGGCCCTGGGAATTGGTCAAGACCTGAGCGCTGGGCGCATCCGGCGCTTCGGGGGTCTCGTCCAGAATGGCGTAGATGCGTTCCGCCCCGGCCAGCGCAGATTGAAGCTGGGTGTAGACCTGCGCGGCCAGTTGCAACGGGCGGAAGAACTGCTGCACGTAGATCAGGAAGGCGGCGAGCAGGCCCACCGTGAGGTTGCCGCCAAAGACCAGAAAGCCGCCGTAGCCGATCACCAGCGCGGTGCCCAGCGTAGAAATGATGTCGATGGCCGGCGCAAAGGCGCTGGTGATCGCCACCGCCTGCACGTTGGCGTCGCGGTTGGCCGCGTTGCTTTCCTGAAAGCGCAGGATGTTCTCCTCGCCGCGCCCGAACGCCTGGGCCTGCCGCACGCCGGTGATTTCTTCTTGCAACTCGGCGGTGACGGCCCCGACGGTCACGCGGGTCAGGCGAAACGCCTTGCGCGTCAGGCCCGAGAAGTACGAGGTGGTCAGCAGCATCACCGGCACCAGGATGAAACTGACCAACGCCAGCTTCACGTCCAGCAGCAGCATGGCGACGATGATGCCAATCAGGCCGAACAGCGAACCGAGCAGCTGCGTGATGCCCTGCGAGAGAAGCTGGTTGAGGGTTTCCACATCGCTGATGATGCGGCTCATCAAGTCGCCCACCGAGCGTGAATCAAAGAAACCCAGCGGCAGGCGTTGAAAGGCCGCCAGCAGCTTGGCCCGCATGTTCAGCAGCACGCGCTGGCCCACCGCGCCCACCTGGTACGTCTGCGCCCGCGAGGCCACGGCGCTCAGGCCGTACACCAGGGCAAGCAGCCCCATCGTGACGGCCAGCCCGCCCGCATCCCTGGCCGCGATGTTGATGTCAATGGCTCGGCTGATCAGGTACGGCCCCAGCGCCGTGCCGACTGCACCCACGATCAGCAGCGCCAGCGCCAGCAGCAGTTGGGAGCCGAAGGGCGAGAGTTCTCCCAGCAAGCGCCGCAGTGTTCCCGACGTGTTTTTTGTCTTATTTTCCTTGCCGCCTCTGGCCACTTCTGCACTGCCGCCTCTCATACCGTTCCTCCCACTGCTGCCTTGTCTGGTTCGGCGTGGTCCGGGCGCAGTTGTGAACCCACGATTTCGTTGTACAGCTCGCTGGACTCACTGAGTTCAGCGTGGCTGCCGCTGGCCACGATCACGCCGCCGTCCAGCACCAGAATCAGGTCCGCGCTTCTGACCGTGCTGATGCGCTGGGCGATCACCACGGTGGTGCGCCCCTGATCGTTGATCAGGTTGTCCAGTTCCGCCAGAATCAGACTCTCGGTCTCGGCGTCCACGGCGCTGGTGCTCTCGTCCAAAATCAGCAGTTGGGGGTTAATGAGCAGGGCGCGGGCAATGGCGAGGCGCTGACGCTGCCCGCCAGACAGGCCCACGCCGCGCTCACCGATCTCGGTGTCGTAGCCCTCGGGCAGCGCCTCAATAAATGGGGCGGCCTGCGCCACCTGCGCGGCGGCCCGCACTTCGGCGTCGCTGGCGTCGGGTCTGCCGTAGGCAATGTTGCTGCGGATGGTGCCGGAAAACAGCAGCGCGTCTTGCAGCACGATGCCGACTTGCGATCTGAGCGAGGCCAGCGTGACTGTGCGGACGTCGTGACCGTCGATCAGTACCCGGCCTTCCGTCGAGTCATAAAAGCGCGGAATCAGGTTGACCGACGTACTCTTGCCGCTGCCGGTGGTTCCCAGAATGGCGACGGTCTGCTGCCACCTCAGGGGCGGATAGAGCAGAGCAAGCACAACACTGCCCAACACCACGCAGCCAGACACAACATAAGCCGCACACTCCGTAATCCTAAATGCCGTCTTGTTCATGAAGATGATCACACCCGCCCACAGGTCCGCAAAGTTGCACCCTGGCCGTCCGGCCGCGCATTAGAATTCTGAAGCTTTATGAAGAAACTTCTGATTCCGCCTGCTGTCCTCGGCCTGAGCGCCCTCCTTGCTGCCTGTGGTGGCGGCACCACACCCCCATCTTCCTCCGCCTTTGCCCTGACCGTGAACGTTGCCGGCGTCTCAGGTGCCCCGGTCAAGATCACTAACACCATCAGCAACACCACTCTCTTCGACGGTACTCTGACCGGCAGCAAGACGTTCGGTGATGTCGCCGCCGGCAGTGTGCTGAACGTGCAGGGCGGCGCGGTGAACAGCTACGCCACCCCTGCCGCCCAGAGCGTGACCCTCGACAATAACAAGAGCGTGACGCTGGAGTACAAGGCCGCGGCGCAGGCTGGTGTCGCCGTGAGCAACACCCAGATTTCAGGAAAGATTGGAGGAACGGACCTGCAGATCGACAGCGCCAATCTTCTGAGCCATAGCGATCCATTCTTTGGCGAGGCCGTGGTCAGGAGCAATGTGCTGACCCTGGATCTCGCTCTGCTGGTCCCAGCCCCAGATGACCTGCTGGGCGGCTTCTACTCAACGGGCTGCAGCGGGACCAACACAGATGCCAGCGCCCTCATTCTGGACAGTCTGAGCCTGAATGCCTACAGCCCTCAGGGTGACTTGATTGGAACCATTCGAGAAAAGATCGTCAGTGGCCCAGACGCTGCGCTGCCCAACGCACTGGTGTACCGCCTGTATTCAGACCGTGCCTTCATCTTCAGGGGAGAGTGTCAGTACAACCTCACAGACGGCACGGTCATCACCGAGAAGAATGACATCCAGGCCGTCAAGGGCTGGAACACGCTGGTCTTCGCAGGTGAGGGGCAGAACGTCACGGTTAAGAATGCCGCATCCGGCAACCGTGCCGAGTTGACTTTCACTTCCGCCGCGCCGAGGGTCGCTGTGCGCCTCGACCCGGAAAGTCTGACGTTTTCCGACGAAGACCAGCTTACGGTAAACGCCCGCTTGATCCAGATCGGTAATTATTCCGGCGTTGTGAAACTTTCTACCGACATCGCCGGGCTGAGTGTGGAGCCAGCCACCCTGACGCTAAATCCTCTGCCCAAAATGAGCGGACAGTCGACGGGTGGGCAGTCAGCGCGGCTGAAGATGATGGATCTGCAACCTCAGTTGCTGGCCACCAAACTGACGTTCAAATACACGGGCACAACCAATCTGTCCAATAAACAGTTTGAAGTCCTGGTCAAGGATTCAAATGCCAAGCAGGTGGGGAGCGGCACCGGGAAGATCACAGTGACCCGCGCTGGCATCGCAGTGTTTCTGGGCACTCAGGATCTGGAGTTGCCGCCCAGCAGCAGCCGTGTCCTTCCCGTGATGCTAAATAGTGTTGGAAATTTCAGGGGCAAGGTCACGGTCAGCGTTAGCGGCCTTCCCAGTGGTGTCTCGACCACGCCAGTAGATGTCGATCTCAACGGCTATGGCTCAGCACAGCTGGTCCTGACGAGCAGCGCCGCACTCAAAAGCGGTACATACCCGTTGACGATTACGGCCCAGAGTGGCGCGTCTGTTACCAGGGCGGACTTCAATCTGGTTGTTCCCAGACCTACTGTGTCGGTCAAGCTGGGCAGCACTTCCTTTTACCCATTGCTGCCCCAGGGTGAGACAACGACCGTTGCGGTGGAGTTACAAAGTCAGAACGGCTTTAGCGGATCCACAAGCGTGCAGATTACGGGGTTGCCCATTGGGGTGACGAGTGCGCCAGTGAACGCCAGAATTACCCCAAACACCACCACCACAGTTCAGGTGCCATTGACGGCTACAGTCGATGCGAAACTGGGGAGCTCCAGCGCCCTTGTGAGTTCACCCTATCAGGTTCTGAATCAGTCTACTTACGAGAGAACGCTCAACCTCAACGTGGTTCCAGCACGGGTGGCGCTGGGGCCAAACGTTGGGTTTGCCCTGGCGGCAGGGAGCGAGGGCATCTGGTTCACCTCATCGGTCTACGACACTACGCAAACGAACTACATCCACACGGTCAAGCACATTGTCGCGGGCAAAATCACCGCAAGCCACAATGTCAAGAACAGTGCCTCAAATCTACTTTCAATGTCCGATGGATCTGTTCTTGCCTTTGATACTTCTAGCGCTGACACTTTCCAAATCTCTGATCAGGGCGTCAAAGCCCTGTCCAGCAAGCCCTATGCTTTGGCCAGCGCTCCAACCAACGGCGCCATGGATGGTCAGAACAGAATCTGGTTCATTCAGGAAACACCAGTAGGAATTGGCGGTGTTGAACGTAATCTGGCCTATTGGGATGTAGTCACAGGCTCCATCACAACGATTCGCAGTCCCCACAATTTCAATACAAGTGGGGCCTTCACCCGGAGCAACGACGGACGCATCATCCTCTATACCTCGTACGCACTTCCAAAAGCTCTGAAAATCGATACGAGTACAGGAGCAGTTTCAGAGATTGGTTTGTCAATTGGAGGTGAGCCTGGCAGTGTGTCCTACCGAACCGATGGCCTGGTCTATTTCCTGCGCAATCGACAGCTCAGCCGGATCAATTCTGACGACTCCATTACAACGCTAGACGGTATTGGGATGGTCGAAAGAATTCTGGGATTCGACAGGAAGAATCCAGACATTCTGTGGGCGATCTCAGACAGCTCGGTGCTCAAAGTTAACGTGCTAACGAATGAAGTTATCAAAACTTTCGTAGGCAACTCTGCCGGTGTGCTACTTACTGATGGGGGGGTGGGCCTCATAATTTCGCAATGGGCCTCGACAGGTAGTGGTTATGATCGGTTCCTGAGCATTCTGCGTTAGACAAATTCCAGCTTTGAAGGCCACTGCACAATAGAGCAGTGGCCTTATTGCATTTGGACTGCGTTAAAACTACTCAGTCCAGTTCCATATCGATCATCAGCGGGTTCTCCTTTCCGTCCTTGCCACCGGCACGCACGTCCGGAATCCCGATGGGCGTGGTGCGGTCCATCTCCTGGGCCCCCTGGCCGGGCTTGACCCAGCGGGTGCCGGGGCCAGCCGGCCCTGCGGCGGGGGCCGGGGCCACCGGGTACGCGGCCAGACGGGCGGCCCGCAGAATCGAGTCCAGTTCCGGCGAGCTCAGCAGGCCCTTGTGTTCCAGGGTGCTCAGCAGTCCCAGCACCAGCTTGCGGGTGAATTCGGCCTCCTGTTCGGGGGTCTTGAAAACATTGGCATCGCTCATGCGGTCCAGAGTAGCGCGGGGAGGGCAATGGGAAGACATGCGCCTCCCCCGCGCTGCCCCCAACCCGGTGACAGTTCCGCCTGATCCGCCGGACGCAGTGGGGTGCCGGGTGCGGGGGCGGGTGTTATCCTTGGCAGGTTGAAAATCACCTGAGAGCAACGGTCACGATGGTTACCCACACGGCGAAATACCCGGCCTAGACTACGGGCCGAGAAGAAATCCGGGCTGTGGGTCAGGTTCAAGAGGGGCCTGCGGGCAATCTGGGGAGGAACAGATGTACAAGGGAAGAGAGGGGCAATGGGCATTTCTGCTGCACCGCCTGTCGGGCATAGCGATTCTGGCCTACCTGCTGATTCACGTGTTCAGCATCGGCTCGTTCATCTTCGGCGAGCGGTTCTACATGAGCATCCACGAGATCTACGACATCGCATTCTTCCGCGTCGGACTGGTTTTCATCACAGCGGCTGTGGTGTATCACGCCTTTAACGGGCTACGCATCATCGTGATGGACTTTACCGGGGCGGGCGTGGCCTACCAGCGCCAGATGTGGTACGCCGTGATGGTCCTGACCGTGATCAGCGGTCTGTACGCAGCGTGGACGCTGTGGCCGCGCCTGATCGGAGGCTACTAGCATGATCCGCGCAAGAACGTTTGTCGACGCCAAGACGCAGTCCCACAGCAACGCCGAGCTGAACTGGTGGATCTTCATGCGCATCAGCGGGCTGATCCTGATGTTTCTGGTGCTGGGCCACATCTACATGACCTTTATTCAGGTGTCCGAGTCCGACGCCACCTTCACAGCAGTGGTGGGCAAGCTGGCGAACCCGGCCTGGAAATTCTACGACTGGCTGATTCTGGCGCTGGCACTGATGCACGGCACCAACGGGGCGCGGTACTCCATCGAGGATTACATCCGTAGCCGGCCCAACCGGGCCTGGGTCAAGGGCGTGTTCTACACCGTGGTGGGCATGGTTTTCACCTTCGGCACCATCGGCCTGTTCTCGATTTAATGGCCTCTAGAAAAGGACGGAACTGACCATGCAACATCGTTATGACGTACTGGTAATTGGCGCAGGCGGCGCGGGACTGATGGCCGCCCTATATGCCGCCAAAGGCAATGTGTCGGTGGCGTGTATCTCCAAGCTGTACCCCACCCGCTCGCACACCGGGGCGGCGCAGGGCGGTATCGGCGCCGCGCTGGGCAATGTCGCCGAGGACCACTGGGAATGGCACATGTTCGACACCGTCAAGGGCGGCGACTACCTGGCCGACCAGGACGCTGCCGAGGTGTTCTCCAAGGACATCATCGACGCGGTGTACGAGCTCGAGCACATGGGCCTGCCGTTCTCGCGCACGCCCGACGGCAAGATCGCCCAGCGCAAGTTCGGCGGCCACACCCGCGAGTTCGGCAAGGCGGCCGTAGAGCGCAGCTGCTACGCCAAGGACCGTACCGGCCACATGATCCTTCAGACGCTGTACCAGCAGAACGTCAAGGAAGGCACCATGTTCTTCAACGAGTTCCACGTCACCGACCTGCTCATCGAGGACGGACGCTGCCGGGGCGTGGTGGCCTACGAACTCGCCACCGGCGAGATCCACACCTTCCATGCCAAGGCCGTGATCCTGGCGGCGGGCGGCTACGGACGGATCTTCAAGATCACCAGCAACGCCCTGACGCTGACCGGCGACCTGATGAGCATCTACTACCGCAAGGGCCTGCCGCTCGAGGACATGGAGTTCTACCAGTTCCACCCCACCGGTCTGGCCAAGCTGGGCATTCTGGTCACGGAGGGCATCCGCGGCGAGGGCGGCATTCTGCGCAACGTCGACGGCGAACGCTTTATGGAGCGCTACGCGCCCACCATCAAGGACCTCGCGCCGCGCGACATCGTCTCGCGCAGCATCATTAGCGAGATCCGCGAGGGCCGGGGCGTGGGCCGCGACGGCGACGCCGTCAACATCGACCTGACCCACCTGCCGCGCGAGGTCATCGAAGGCAAACTGGCCGAGATCACCGACCTGGCACGCACCTACCTGGGTATGGATCCGGTCAAGGATCTGGTTCCCGTGCAGCCCACCGCCCACTACGCGATGGGCGGCATTCCCACCGACCTCAATGGGCTGTGTCTGTCCGATGGGAACGGGGGCAGCATTGAGGGTCTGTACGCGGCGGGCGAGCAGGCCTGCGTGTCCCTTCACGGCGCCAACCGCCTGGGCACCAACAGCCTGGGCGATCTGGTGGTCTTTGGCCGCCGTGCCGGTATCTACGCCGCGCAGTACGCTCGCCAGGTGGAATTCCCGGATCTGCCCGACGATCCGCAGCGCGAGACCAAGGACATGTTCGACGGCCTGAAAAATGGCAGCGGCAAGGAAAATCCCGCATTGATCCGCAAGGAGATGCAGGAGTCGATGATGAACAATGTCGGCATCTTCCGCAACGGCCCGGACATGGAAAAGCAGGTCGAGATCCTCAAGGAACTCAAGGCGCGCTATCAGAACGTGAACGTGGGCGACCCCAGCCTGCGCTATAACTCCGAGCTGATCGAGGTCATGGAACTCGGGTTCATGCTGGACTGCGCCGAGGCCATGACCGCCAGCGCCCTGAACCGCACCGAATCGCGCGGGGCGCATGACCGCGCCGACTACAGCACCCGTGACGACGTCAACTGGCTCAAGCACACCATGGCCTACAAGGATCTGGACAATCCCGGCAACGTCCTGATGGGCTACAAGGACGTGGCCCTGAAGGGATTCACCCGCGCCTTCGAGCCGAAAGCCCGCGTGTACTGATCCGCGTGGCAGAGGATGGGCGTCCCAGGCGCCTCATCCTCTCGAACGCCCCCTTTTCGGAAGGATTGCAAATGACCCAAATGCAGCACGAAACCAGCACCGCGCCAGCCGCCGCCAAACAGGCGCTGCCGATGCTTCATGTCAAAGTCAAGATTCTGCGCTTCGATCCCGAAAAGGATCGCAAGGCGCACTGGGAAACCTACGCCATTGAGGCCCAGGCCGGGGACCGCGTCCTGGACGTGATCAACGAGGTCAAGTGGTACCACGACCCCAGCCTGACCTTCCGGCGCTCGTGCATGCACGGCATCTGCGGCAGCGACGCCATGCTGATCAACGGCCGCAACCGGCTGGCCTGCAAGACGTTGGTGCGCGACGTGGCCAAAGATGGCGGCACCATCACCGTCGAACCGATTCGCGGCCTGAAGGTGGAAAAGGACCTGCTGGTGGACATGGAGCCGTTCTTCGACTCCTACAAGGCCATCATGCCGTACTTCATCAACGAGTCGCCGGCCCCCGCCGCCGAACGCATTCAGTCCGAGGAAGAGGCCGAGCGCATGGCCCACTCGAGCAACTGCATCCTGTGCGCGGCCTGCACCACCAGTTGCCCGATCTTCTGGGTCAACGGCTCGTACCTGGGGCCAGCCGCGATTGTCCAGGCGCACCGCTTCATCTTCGACAGCCGCGACGAGGCCACGCACCAGCGCCTGAACATCATGAACCAGAACACCGGCGTGTGGCGCTGCCGGACCGCCTACAACTGCACCGAGGCGTGCCCCCGCGACATCCCGATCACCCAGCTGATCGAGGAAGTCAAGCGCGCGGTGATGTACCAGCAGGCGTAAGACAGAGTGACGGCGAGGGGCGCGGCGGCTACGGCTTGCCGCGCCCCTCCTCTTGCGGTTCGAGCCAGCGCACCCGCTTGCCCTGAGCGCGGGCATATTCAATCTCAGCGCGGGTCCTCTCGCCCACATACCCGCCCACGTTGATGACCAGAATTTCATCGGCCAGATCAATCTTGCGGCGGTGCAGTTCGGCCAGCCCTTCCAATGCGGCCGTCTTCTGAGCCTGATTCAGATACCCCAGGGCCTCCCCATCGCCCTGACGGTGGCTGCCCACGCTCAGCACAATGCGGCCTGCCAGCGTTTCTGCCAGAGAGGCCGCATCGAACCCTTCCAGAAAGCGCACGCTGCCGCACAGGCAGACGATAACCGGGCGGCTTCGGTTCAGAATTGCAGGGCGTACTTCACGCCGTCGTTGCCGGTGCATTCGCCGATGCCGTGTTCGGTCTCGTCCACGGTCAGGGTGCAGGTCAGGGTCAGGGTGGGACCTGCGGCCGTGCGGGCAATCAGGTTGCCGCTGCGAACCGTGGCGGCGCCGGGCCGGGGGGTGTCCAGGCGGGTGCCGACAGCCACTGCGCCGCCCTCACCGAGGGCCACGCCACCTCCCACCGAGAGGCTCAGGCCCAGGCCAGCGGGCAGCAGGCTCCCGGCACTGCCGTTCAGGATGGTGGTGCGCCCGCTGTAGGTCTGGCCGCCGATACGGATGGTGGCGTTGTCCGCGGCGAAGGGATCGCCCAGGCGCGGCTGCAGGGTGCCCCGCCTGAAGCTGACGGTGCCTTCCTGCCCGGTCACGCTGTTGACAATGCGGCCCACCTGCGGGCCGGTGGCAGTGGGGGCACAGGAGGCCAGCACAGCCACACAGGCGGCACTCAGCAGAACAGAGGTGAGGTTCATGGTACCGCCAGTGTAAGCGCCGGGCCTGACGGACCCATGAGGCCCAGCGTCACGGGCACTCACCTTGCAGCTAGATTTTCAGGCCTGGGTTGAGACCGGCAGGGCGTTGGCAAATTCGTGGACGAACTGCTCCTGCTCCCGCGTCTCGATGGCCTTGCGGTCACGGGTCTGGCGGACCAGTTCAATGGCTGTCTCGGCGGCCATGCCTCCCTGGACCAGCAGGCAGGCGGCGGCCAGTCCCGCGCGGCCCAGCCCGCCCCGACAGTGAACCACCACGCCGCGCCCGTCCAGCAGATCGGTCATCAGTTCGTCGATGAAAGCCGCGAAATCGGCGCGTTTGCCCGGGGCATGCTGATCCGGAATGGCGAAGGCCTTGATCTCCAGGTTGCTCAGATCGGCGGCGGCGTGGTAGCCGTCCATGCCCAGCATGTCGAACTCGAAGTCCTCGATCAGCGGGGCCAGCACGTTCACGCCGTCCGCCGCCAGGGTCTGCATGTCGCTGTACACGTCGCGGTCATGCATGACCCCCTTCTGGATCACGCTGCGGCCCTTCTTCCCCGGCGCGAAGGTCAGGCCCAGGCGTCCGGGCCACAGGCCGGTGGGAATCCAGTCCACGCGAATCGGGCTGTCAGGCGTCGGGGCGCTGGTGTGGGAAGTCTGGCTCACGGCCCATTCTCCGGCGCCGCGTCTTGCCCAGCTATGACAGGCATGGGCGTCACGGGCCGCAGGGCATCTTCCTGCACCACGTCCTCGCGCAGCCAGCGGGCAGCGTCCAGCGCGTGGTAGGTGATGATCGCGTCGGCCCCGGCCCGGCGCATGGCGGTCAGGTTTTCCAGCACGGTGCGCCGCTCGTCCATGAAGCCCAACTGCGCGGCGGCCTTGACCAGCGAGTATTCCCCGCTGACGTTGTAGGCCACCAGCGGCAGATCAAAGTGATCGCGCAGCAGCCTCACCACGTCCAGATACGCCAGGGCGGGCTTGACCATCAACGTATCCGCGCCCTGCTCGGCGTCCAGCCGGGCCTCGCGCAGCGCCTCGCGGTGGCCGCCCGCCGGGTCCATCTGGTAGGTGGCACGGTTGCCCACGCTGGGGGTGGACCCCGCCGCGTCCCGGAAGGGACCGTAATACGCGCTGGCGTACTTGACCGCGTAGCTCATGATCGGGATGTCGCTGAAGCCCGCCGCGTCCAGGGCGGCGCGGATGGCCCCCACCTGCCCGTCCATCATGGCGCTGGGCGCGACCACGTCGGCCCCGGCGTGGGCCTGCGACACGGCGGTGAGTGAGAGCAGTTCCAGGCTGCGGTCATTGTCCACCGTCCAGGCTTCGGCCCCGCTCTGGCCCGGCACCTCGCACAGCGGGCCGCAATGGCCGTGATCGGTGTACTCACACAGGCAGGTGTCGGCCATGACCGTGATCTCCGGCACCGCCGCCTTAATGGCCCGGGTGGCCCGCTGGATGATGCCGCCTTCGGCATACGCGCCGCTGCCGTGCGCGTCCTTGTGGTCCGGAATGCCGAAGAGGATAACGCTGGGCACCCCCAGCCGCAGGGCCTCACGCGCCTGTGCAGTCGCGCCATCGATACTGTGTCGGCTGACGCCGGGCATGGACGCGATGGGAGACTCGTCCGGCCGTTCGTGGACGAAGATCGGATAGATGAAGTGCGCCGGGCTGAGGCTGACTTCGCGGGTCAGGGCGCGCAGGGCGGGGGTGCGGCGCAGTCGCCGGGGACGTTCTGGCATGCGTGCAGGCTAACGCGAACGCGTTTCCAGAATTGGAAGGTGAGAAATGGGCGTCCAGCTTTCTGCCACAATTTCCCATGCCCGCGCCCACCGTCTACCGCCCCTTTCTGAACGGCATGTATACCGTTTCGGCCGGACTGTTCCGGCTGGGAGCCGCTTCGACAGGTCAGGCGATTCCCTGGCGCGAGAACGGCGCGCCAGAATCGCACACCTTTGCGCTGGACGACCATTACGAGCGTTTTGTGGTTAGCAAGTGGGCGGCCCACCGCCGGGCGCTGCACGAGTACGCGGGCGAGGCGAACCTGTCGCCGGACCTGCGCGCGGCGGCGCTGAACTTCACGGCCCGCACGCTGGCTGCCGAGAGTGACGGGGCGATGACCTGGGACGGGCAGACCTTCGGCAACCGGCTGCTGGGCTGGGAGGCGCGGCTGGACCCCCGCCACGGCGGACTGACGAGCCTGCGCCGGTTCGACGCGCCGCTGGCCGGGTTGAGATCGGACCTCGAACCGCGGGGCGCCCTGGACTTTCTGGGCCTGAACGCTCCCGAGGATCTGGCGATCATCGCGCGTGAGCCGCAGACCGGGCGTGACTGGCTGGCGGCCACGCATGTGCTGTCGCCGGAGCGCTGGGACCCCCGCGACAAGCTGGGGCGGGACTTCGTGGCGGTGCATGTCCCGGTGGCAGGCAGCGGCCCCATGAACGCCACCGCGCCCCGGCTGGTGGAGGCAGTGATCGGGCGCGGGCCTTTCGTCCGCTTTGCCTGGGGCATTACGGGGGATGGCCGGCTGGACCACCATCCCGCCGCGCCAGGCGGGGAGAGGCTGGCGAGCTTCGATCCGGACCGCACGTTTGTGCGGGTGGAACGCCAGACCCTGACCGGGTTCCCGGCGGCGCACGGCGCCCTGTTCACCATCCGCCCGTACGTGTACCCACTGCATGTGGCGGTTCGGGTGCCTGCACACGCCCAGGCACTGGCGGCAGCGCTGCGGACCATGACGCCGGACCAGCAGATCTACAAGGGTTTGCGGGCCATTTTGCCCGAACTCCTCATCTGGCTGGACCGGCGGGCACCCTAGAGTGGGGGCCGTGAACGTGCGCGCCCTTCTCCTGACTCTCTTACTGGCCGTGTTTCTGGCCGCCTGCGATCTGCCCGCCGGGGACCGGAACACGGCGCAGACGCCGTCTTCGGCCCAGCAAACCCAGACCTCCAGCCATGACCCAGAGAGTGGCCTGCGCTGGATCAGTGCCGGTGAGCTGCCGCGCGAGGGCACGCAGGTTCTGCAGACCATCGAGCGCGGCGGCCCGTTCCGCTACAGCCGCGACGGCGTGACTTTCGGCAACCGCGAGCGCCTGCTGCCCCGGCAGGCAGGGAGTTATTACCGCGAGTACACCGTGCCCACTCCCGGCGAGCGGGACCGCGGCGCGCGGCGCATCGTGTGCGGGGGTCAGCCGGTCACGCGCACAGCCGAGTGCTACTACACCGCCGACCATTACAGCAGTTTCAGGAGGATCCGTCCGTGATGCAAGTGTTTGACCAGGCCCCCGAGGGCATCCAGAAAGCCCCCCACGAGCCGCGCATGCTGGCGGCCGGGTACCAGGTGGCCCTGCGCGAGGTGGACTTCTCGGATGTACACGATAAGGACTCGTTGATGCTGGCGATGCTGCGTGGCCTGGCCCTGACCGACAACTTCGGGCGCAACTGGGACGCCCTGTACGACGTGCTGACCGATCCCGACGCGCGGCCCGACCGGCTGGGGCTGCTGCTGTGCGACTTCAAAAATTTTCGCCACCGTCATCCACACCTGAGCGGTGATCTGGAGCGCGTGATGCTCGACGCTCAGCGCGACGTCACCACCCAGGGCCGTCAGCTGTGGCTGCTCTCGGAAGAGCTGGACAGCGACCCCAACAGCTGGTAAGCGGTCAGAGGTCGCAGGGCAAAGTCACCAGCCAAGAAAAGAAGACGGGGGCCTAATCTCCCCCGTCTCTCCTTTGTGGCCCTGCCGGTTATTTCTTCGGCTCGTCAGCCACCTGACCGGTCACGCCGGGAACCACCCACGACATGTTGTTCAGCTCGGCCACCGTGATGACCTTGCCCGCCGGAATTCTCAGGATGCCGTTGCGGTCCTTGATCGGGCCGGTGAAGGGGTCAAACTTGCCGCCCTTTTCCATCTCGGTCTTCAGGGCCATCACGCGGTCATAGACGCTGACCTGCTTGCCGCCCACGGTCATCATCTTGGCCTTCAACTGCGGGATCCACTTGGGGTTGACCGGCATGCCCGGCTGCGCCCCCAGTTCCACGCTGCCGCCGCGCAGCAGGTTCCAGTAGTCCACCTTGTCCAGGTTGCCGATCTTGTAGGTGCCGTTGTGCACCTTCGTCAGAAAGTCGATGTAGATCTTCTCCCAGTGGACCAGCTGCCCGCTGACCGTGTAGTCGGGGGAGAACTTGTACATCGGCGAGTAATGCGCGAACGAGGGAATCTTGCGTGCCCCTGCCGCCTGCACCACGGTGGCGCTGTCCTCGGTAAAGGCCAGAGCGCCCGCACCCTCGCTCATCAGGGCCTCGGCGGCCTCGCGGGCCTTGTTGGGGTCAAACCACGAGTTGATCCACTTGACGCTCACGGTGGCCTTGGGATTGACCGCGCGTGCGCCCAGCGCAAAGGCGCTGATGTGGCGCTTGAGTTCCGGAACCGGGAAGGCGGCCACGTAGCCCAGCTTGTCGCTCTTGCTGACGGCGGCGGCCATCATGCCGTTCAGGTAGTAGACCTGATAGAAGTCCGCCATGTAGGTGCCCATGTTCGGCGCGCGCTTGAAGCCGCTGGCGTGCATGAACATCACCTTGGGGTACTTCTTGGCCGCCTCCAGCGTCTGGTCCATGAAGCCGAAGGACGTGGTGAAGATCACCTGGCAGTTGTCCTTGACCAGCCGGTCGATCACGGGCGTGGCCTGACCTTCCGGCACGCTTTCCACGTACTTGGTCTCCAGCCAGGGCAACGCCTTTTCCGCCAGCTTGCGGGCCTCGTCGTGGGCGTAGCTCCAGCCGATGTCACCCACCGGGCCGACGTAGATGAAACAGGCTTTGAGCTTGTCGCCCGTCTGGGCCTGGGCGGCGGACGCGCCCACGACACTGATCAGGGCGATGGACAGGGGTAGGGCAGCGAGCAGGACTTTTTTCATGGATGAACCTCCGGTAAAGACCATATGGACAGGCTCGCATTGTGCCTCAATCCTGGCTGCTCTGGGTGAACAGGGCCACGGGGGCGCGTAGAGCCACTTCCTTCTCTGTGCAGACGGCCCTGGAGTGCACGCTCTGGCAGACGCGCTTCGCGGCAGGAGGTTCGGCTGGGTAGGCGCTTGTCCGCCCGTCGCCCCTGCAGAGACGGATGCTCAGGCGGGCTTCTGGCCTGGGGGTCCTTCCCCATTTAGCAAAGCTTGTGACGGTGTGATGAACCGAACTCGCGCAGACTGCGTATAGCTGAACGAGAGGCACAGTTCACCCACTGGAGGCAGACCCATGAGCAACACCCCCGACGACAACGGCGGTCACCCCGACGAACGCCGCATCCTGATTCCCGGCAGCGACCTCAACCCCCGGCGCGAGTTCCTGCGCAGCGCGGCGCTGTTCACCGGCACGGTGGCCGCACTGGGCGGCGGCCTGGAGGTCCTGACCCGCCGTCCCGGCGCAGGCAGCGCCGAGGCCCAGGGCACCGATTTTGCCCGCCCCGCCCGCCCGCTGGGACCGTACGACACCCAGGAAGCGGTCACGTCTTACCAGCAGGCCACGACCTACAACAACTTCTATGAGCTGGGCACCGACAAGGCCGATCCGGCCAGGAACGCGGGCAGCCTCAAGCCGCGCCCGTGGACGGTCAGGATCGACGGCGAGGTGAAAAAGCCGCAGACGGTGGACATTGACACGCTGCAATCATGGTTCCCGCTGGAAGACCGCATCTACCGGATGCGCTGCGTGGAGGGCTGGAGCATGGTCATGCCGTGGCTGGGCTTTCCGCTGGCCGGGCTGATTCGCCGCCTGGAGCCCACAAGTAAAGCAAAATACGTGCAGTTCACGGCGCTGCTGGACCCCAAGCAGTTGCCGGGCCAGAAGGGCAATGTGCTGGACTGGCCGTACGTCGAGGGGCTGCGGCTCGACGAGGCGCTGCACCCGCTGGCTTTCATGGCGGTGGGCCTGCACGGCCGGGTGCTGCCCGGCCAGAACGGCGCGCCCCTGCGGCTGGTCGTGCCGTGGAAGTACGGCTTCAAGGGCATCAAGAGCATTGTGAAGATCACCCTGACCGAAAAGCAGCCGCAGACCACCTGGGCGCGGGCCGCGCCGGGCGAGTACGGCTTCTACGCCAACGTCAACCCCGCGGTGCCGCACCCACGCTGGAGTCAGGCCACCGAGCGCCGGATCGGCGAGCTGGGCCGCCGCAAGACCCTGCCGTTCAACGGCTACGCCGATGAGGTGGCCGGGCTGTATAAGGGCATGGACCTGAGGAAGAACTTCTAAGCATGAGCACCGGAGACGCGCGCCAGAGTGCGGCCACGGCAAAGACGCCTGACCGCCGCTCATCCAGACCGCGCCGGAAGGCGGCGCCTCTTGGGTGGCTGGTGCCGGCGGTGACGGTGGGTGGCCTGCTTCCGGTGGCTGTCCTGATCTGGGACGCCTCCACCGGGGCGCTGGGAGCGAATCCCATCCAGCGCGCCACCCTTCAGACCGGGCTGCTGACGCTGACTCTGCTGGTGGCCTCGCTGGCCTGCACGCCGCTGCGGCTGCTGACCGGGTGGACGTGGCCCGCACGCATCCGCAAGGCGCTGGGGCTGCTGGCCTTCGGCTACGGCGTGCTGCACTTCCTGATCTACCTGTTCGATCACGGCTTCAGCCTGGGCGTGATGTTCGAGGACGTGCTGAACCGGCCCTTCGTGACGGTGGGCTTCACGGCGCTGCTGCTGCTGGTGCCGCTGGCCCTGACGAGCGGCAGAAACGCGGTCAAGAGGCTGGGCTTTCAGAAATGGACCCGACTGCACCGGCTGGTGTACCTGTCGGCGGGGCTGGGCGCCCTGCACTACTTCTGGGGCGTCAAGCAAGACATCGTGCCGCCGCTACTCTACGCCGGGGTGATCGCCGTGCTGTTCGCGCTGCGGCTCGTCCGGCGGGGGCCGACACGCCAGAAAGCCAGTCCCGCCTGAGGTGCGAGCAACAGGCGCGCCGCCTTCTTCCCTTAGGGAGAGGCGGCGCCGGTTTATGGTGGAGCGTGCGGCTCGGTTCAGGGAGGCCCCTGCTAGCGTTCGCCGCGCACGTAGGGCCGTCCCAGCCCGGCAGGCGCGTGGCCCTGCTGGCCCCGCAGCCCGGCCAGGGCCAGGACCACCAGCACCAGCACAAACGGCATGGCGTTGAACACCTCGGTCGGAATGGGGCTGTTGCCTTGCAGGCGGAACTGCAGGTAGTACAGAAAACCGAAGAACAGTGAGCCCAGCACGGCCCGTAGCGGACGCCAGCCCACGAAGATCACCAGCGCCACGGCGATCCAGCCCAGGCCCGCCGTCATATTGTCGGCCCAGGATGCGCGGTAGGACAGCGCCAGAAAGGCCCCGGCTACACCCGATAGCGAGCCACCCGCCAACACCGCCAGCACGCGCACCGCGCCCACGTTGACGCCCAGCACGTCTGCTGCAGCCGGGTTCTCACCCACCGAGCGCAGGGTCAGGCCCGAGCGGGTGGAGTTGAGGTAGAAGGCCAGTGCAGCGGCCAGCAGCAGCGCCGCCACCGTGAACGGATTGATGACGAGGCCGCCCAGGTTCCAGTCGGCCACCTTGTTGAACAGCGGCAGGCCCTCGAATTTCTTGCCCAGCAGACCCGCCGCGCCGGTGCCGATCAGCGCCAGCGCCAGCCCGCTGACGAACTGGTTGGCCCGCAGCGTCACGGTGGCCACCGCGTGCAAGGCCGCCAGCGCCGCGCCCGCCAGCATGGACGCGCCCACCGCCAGCCACAGGTTTGCGTCCGGGCTGCTGGAGGCCACCGCAAAAGCTGCCAGCGCGCCCACCGCCATCATGCCCTCCACCCCCAGGTTCACCACGCCGCCGCGCTCGTTGATGATCGCGCCCAGGCAGGCCAGCAGCAGCGGCGTGCCCACTGACAGCGCGCGGACCAGGGCTTCGACGACGATATTATCCATGTGGAGCCTCCAGGCGGGTGGTTCTCTGGCCTCTTGAGAAGGCGCGGCAGAGTAGGCGGGCGAAGGGAAAGCTGGGCACCGAACCCGCCGTCACGCCCGTACCCCCCAGACCACCCGGTTACGCACAAACACTTCCGAGGCGATCAGGCACAGCAGGATCACGCCGGAAAACACGTCCACCACCCGGAAGGGCATGTTCAGGTCAATCTTGAGCAGGTCTCCCCCGGCCAGGATGATGCCCATCACCGGGGCCGTGATCAGACACAACGCCGGATTGCCGCGCGCCAGCCACGCCACGATGACGGCCGTGAAGCCGTAGCCCAGGCTGATCTGTCCGGCTTCCAGCAGGCGGTGGTGAATCCCGGCAACCTCGCCCGCCCCCGCCAGACCTGCCGCGCCGCCCGTGATCAGGGCCACGGTGGTCATGACCCGCGCCGAGCTGATGCCCGCGTACCGCGCCGCGCCGGGATTCTCGCCCACCACGCGCAGCGCGTAGCCGAAGGTGGAGCGGCCCAGCAGCCATTGCAGGCCCAGCGCCACCACCACGCCCAGCAGCAGCGTGGGCCAGTGCACCTGCGTTCCGGCCACGACCGGCAGGTTGGCCGCCTCTGGAAAGGAATCGGTGTAGATGTAGCCGCGCACGTCCTTGCCCTTCCACGGCCCGGCGATCAGGTACGTGACCAGCGCCACGGCAATGTAATTGAGCATCAGCGTGGAGAGAATCTCGTTGACATTCAGGCGGCGCAGCAGCGCGGCGATCCAGGCCCACAGGCCGCCGCCAACCGCGCCCATGATGAAGACGACGGGCAACAGCAGCGGCCCTGGCAGCGGCACGAACAGCGCCGTTCCCGCCGCAAAGACCGCGCCCAGCAACAGCTGTCCCTCGCCGCCGATGTTGAAGAACTGCGCCCGGAAGGCAATCGCCAGTCCCGCACCGACCAGCAGCAGCGGAATGGTGCGCCGCCCGACCTCGGCCAGCCCGGTGGAATCGCCCAGCGTGCCGCGCAGCATGGTGGAATAGACCTCGGCGGGCGACACGCCGTAGAACACAAACACCAGCGCGCACAGGGCCAGTGCCACCGCCACCGCGGCCAGCGTCACCAGCCCCGCCCTGGCAGCGGAGGGAACGGCAATGGGAACGAACCTCATGCGGGGGCCTCTGAAGGAAAAACACACAGACAGGGCACGCCACAATGGACGGGCGGGCGGAGAAGCTGTGGGGCCAGCGCCTGAATACTAACCGCCAACACGTCCAGCCTCACGCCACCACCCCCTGCTGCGCGCCCGGCACGCTGTGCGGATGCGCCCCGCCCATCAGCAGTCCCAGGGATTCGCGTGTGACCTCTGCGACCGGAAAGGGACCACGCAACTCGCCGCCCACCATCACGCCGATGCGGTCCGAGAGACTGAGCAGCTCGTCCAGGTCCTCGCTGACCAGCAGGACGCCCGCGCCCTCCCCCGTGCGCTCCAGCAGGACGCGGTGCACCTGATCGGTGGCGCCGATGTCCAGGCCGTAGGTGGGGTGGACCGCCAGAATCAGCTTCGGCTGGCCGTGCAGCTCACGGGCCAGGATCAGCTTCTGGATGTTTCCGCCGCTCAGCAGGCGACTGGGCGTGTGGATGCCCGGCGTGGCGACGCTGTACTGCTCCACGTCATGCCGTGCCCGTTCATCCGTGGCCTTCAGATCACGGGCCAGTCCGCGGGCCAGCGGTGGGCGGCCATACCCACGCAGGGCCAGATTGTCGGCCACCGTCATGCTGGGCACCGTGCCGCTGTGAATGCGGTCTTCCGGGATATGCGCCACGCCGCCCAGAAAGCGCTGCGCCGCGCCGCCGCCCAGCGGCTGGCCGTCCAGCGTGACTGTGCCGCGTGCCGGGTGAAGACCGGCCAGTACCTCCACCAGTTCACTCTGGCCGTTTCCGGCAATCCCGGCAATGCCCAGCACCTCGCCGCGCCCCAGCGTGAAGTCCACGCCGCGCAGGGCGGGCAGACCGCGCGAGCCGCTGGCGGTCAGCCCCTGCACCGCCAGCAGCACCCCGCCGCCCGCCGGAGCAGCGCCGCGTTTGCGGGTAAAGTCCACGCCCCGGCCCACCATCAGCTCGGCCAGGCTCTCGCGGGTGGCGCCCGCCGTCGGCACGCCGCCCACCACCCGTCCGCGCCGCAGCACGGTCACGCGGTCCGCCACGTCCAGCACCTCGTCCAGTTTGTGGGAGATGAAGATCAGGCTGCGGCCATCGGCCCTCAGCTCCCGCATCACCCGGAACAGGCCTGCGGCCTCCTGTGGGGTCAGCACGCTGGTGGGCTCGTCCAGAATCAGCACCCGCGCGCCGCCCAGCAGGGCGCGGATGATCTCCACGCGCTGCTTCTCGCCGGGCGACAGGTCCGCCACCCGCGCCGTGGGGTCCACCTCCAGTTCATACTTCTCCGAGAGTTCGCGCACCCGGCCCGCCACGCCACGCGCCGGAAACAGCCCGGACCCTCCGCCCAGCGCCAGATTCTCGGCCACCGAATGCCGCGCCACCAGCAGCGGGTGCTGCGGCACCAGCCCGATGCCCAGCCGCCGCGCCTCCGCCGGGCTGCCGATGCGAACCGCCCTGCCATTCAACTCAACCATGCCCTCGTCGGGCTGGTACAGGCCGTACAGGATCGAGATCAGCGTGCTCTTGCCCGCGCCGTTCTCGCCCAGCAGGGCCAGTACCTCGCCCGCGCCCACAGTGAGGTCCACGCTGTCGTTGGCCACCACGCCCGGAAAACGCTTGGTGATGCCGCGCAGCTCCAGTGCGGGAGGGCCGGGCGGAGGGGCTCCAATTTTGACCTGAGTCACTAGGGCAGTGTGACAGGTTCTTAAGGCTTGATGAGGTTCCGGCACAGCCGCCGGGTCCGAGACCCACACGCTTCAGACCTCCTATCTCAGTCCTGACACGGCGGAGCCCACACCCCGGCTGACATTCCGCTGACCTCTCAGTGACCGGGGGCTGACACAAGCCGCGCAGACTCGGGACATGAAGAAGACTTTCCTCCTGGGCCTGGCTCTTGTGGCAACGACCGCCTCCGCGCAGAGCCTGACTGGTGCGGGCGCCAGCTTTCCATATCCGCTGTACAGCAAGATGTTCGCCGAGTACAAGGCGGCCACTGGCACCAGCGTGAACTACCAGAGCGTCGGCAGCGGCAGCGGCCAGAAGCAGATCATCGAGCGCACCGTGGATTTCGCCGGCTCCGACAACCCCATGAGTGACGAGGCCCTGAAGGATGCGCCGGCCAAGCTGCTGCATATCCCCACCGCCATCGGTGCCGTGGTGCCCTCCTACAATCTGCCCGGCGTGAGCGCACCGCTGAAATTCACCGGCAAGGTGCTGGCCGACATCTACCTGGGCAAGATCAAGCTCTGGAACGACAAGGCGATCGCCACCCTCAACCCTGGCGTGACCATTCCCCCGCTGCCGATCACTGTGGCGCGGCGCAGCGACGGCTCGGGCACCACCTACGTTTTCTCGGACTACCTGAGCAAGGTCAGCAGCGAGTGGAAGAGCAAGGTGGGCACCGGCAACAGCCTGGACTGGCCTGTGGGTACGGGCGCCAAGGGCAACGACGGCGTGGCCGGCATCGTGAAGAGTACCCCCGGCGCGCTGGGGTACGTGGAACTGGTGTACGCCAAGCAGAACAAGCTGAGCTACGGCGCGGTGCAGAACCGGGCGGGCAAGTTCGTGCTAGCCGACAACGGCCCCGCTAGCAAGGCGGCCGAGGGCGTGGTGATTCCCAGTGACACCCGCGTGAGCATCACCAACAGCGCCAACGCCGACGCCTACCCTATTGCCAGCTTCACCTACGTGATCTTCTACCAGGACCAGAAGTACGGCAACCGCACCGAGGTGCAGGCCAAGGAGCTCAAGAAGCTGCTGGGCTGGATGACCACGTCGGGTCAGCAGTACAACGAGCCGCTGGACTACGCCAAGCTGCCGGCCAACGCCGCCAACAAGGCCAAGAGCATCATCAACAGCATGACCTACGGCGGCAAGAAGCTGTAAAGCCGGCCGGCGCAGCAACCGGGGGTGGGCGGGCGGGGAGAACAAAAGTTCCCGCCCGCCCACCTTTTGTGTCAGGAACAACTCCACAGGCCCTGACATCCCCCTGACGCCCTTCTTGTGAACTGCATGTATGTGCCTGACCGGGAGACCCCACCATGATTGAGAGACGGCCATGAGCGGACCCGCCCGCCGCCTGCCCACCCGTGCCGGCATGTCCAGCGGCAGCGACACCGCCTTCCGTTACCTGATTTTGGCGCTGGCCAGCGTGATCGTACTGGTCTTCCTGGTCAGCCTGTACCTGCTGGGCAAGGATAGCTGGCCCGCATTGCAACGCTTCGGGGTGGAATTTTTTACCCAGCGCACCTGGAATCCGGTCACTGGAATCTTCGGGGCCGCCGCCATGATCACCGGAACCCTGGTGACCAGTTTCGCCGCCCTGATCATCAGCGTGCCGCTCGCCATCGCCAGCGCGCTGTTCGTGGCCGAGTACGCGCCGCGCTGGCTGGCCGATCCGGTGGGCTACCTCATCGAACTGCTGGCCGCCATTCCCAGCGTGGTGTACGGCCTGTGGGCGCTGTTCGTGATTGCGCCGGTCCTGGCAAAGTGGCAGATCACCTTCTTCAATCCGGAATACCCCGAAAGGTTGGCTCTGTACACGAAATGTGCGGGCATCTGGGCCCAGGACCAGACCACCCTGCAGTGCTTTTTCGTGCCGTCGTCGGGGGCGGGGCGTGGGCTGGCGCTGGCCGTCATCATCCTGACCGTAATGATTCTGCCGTACACGGCGTCGGTGGCGCGGGACGTGATCCGGCTGGTGCCTGCCGACCAGCGTGAGGCGATGTACGCGCTGGGCGCGACGAAGTGGGAGGTCATCTCGCGGGCCATCCTGCCGTATGCCCGTGCCGGGATCATGGGCGGGGTCATCCTGGCGCTGGGCCGGGCACTGGGTGAGACGCTGGCAGTGGCGATGGTGATCGGTGACAGCCAGGACATCATTAAGAGCATCTGGGGCAACGCCAGCACAATGGCCTCGGTGATCGCCAACCAGTTCGGCGACGCGCAGGAAACCCTGCACCGCTCCAGCGTGATTACCTTGGGTTTCATCCTGTTCTTTGTCAGTGTAGCCGTCAACCTGCTGGCCCGCGTGCTGATTCAGCGGCTGACGCCCCAGGGAGTCAAGTGATGGGCACTACCGCCACCTCCAAGTCACGGGTCACTGCCGGCCTCAGCATCGCGCGAAAGGCGCAGAACGCCGTGATGGGCAGCCTGATCCTGCTGGCCACCCTGCTGGTGGTGGCCCCGCTGATCCTGATCTTCGTGTACCTGATCCGCGAGGGGCTGGGCGCCATCAACCTGGACTTCTTTACCAAGGTGCCGGCCCCAGAGGGCGAGACCGGCGGCGGCCTGCTGAACGCCATCGCAGGCAGCCTGTCCATGCTGGCGATGGCCTCGGTGTTCGGCGTGCTGATCGGGCTGGCCGGGGGCATCTTCCTGGCCGAGTACCCGCGCCACCCGCTGATGCCCACAATCCGTCTGGTCAGCGACGTGCTCTCGGGCATTCCGGCCATCGTGATGGGCCTGGTGGCCTACGGACTGATCGTGCTGAACTTCGGGTTCTCGGGCTTTGCCGGGGCGGTGGCGCTGGGCTTCCTGATGATTCCCATCGTCGTGCGGACCACCGAGGAAGTGCTGAAACTGGTGCCCCAGACGGTGCGCGAGGCTGGGCTGAGCCTGGGCCTGCCGCAGTGGCTGGTCACCCTGCGCATCGTGCTGCCCGCCGCCGCCGGGGGCATCATCACTGGCGTGATGCTGGCGCTGGCGCGGGTGGCCGGCGAGGCGGCCCCGCTGCTGTTCACGGCCTTCGGCAACCCCAACGTCAACCTTGATCCCACCAAGCCCATGAGCGCCCTGCCGCTGGAAATCTACCGGGGGGCCACCAGTGCCTACGACGAGAACCAGCGCATGGCCAAGGCCGGAGCGCTGCTGCTGATCGTCCTGATTTTCGTGACGAGTCTTCTGGCGCGGCGGTTCAGCCGGAAAATCTGAGGGGTTGCAGGAGAGCCCCAAACAGTTTCATGCTCCGTTTTTGCCCCAGACCACTTCTCCCCAGACCACTTCTCAAGGAGCCCGCGTGACCCCCATCCTCAGCGCAAAAAATGTGAACATCTTCTACGGCGACAAGCAGGCGGTGCAGAACGTGAATCTGGACGTGCAGCGCGGCACCGTCAACGCCCTGATCGGCCCCAGTGGCTGTGGCAAGACCACCTTCCTGCGGGCGATCAACCGCATGCATGACCTGACACCGGGCGCGCGGGTCAGCGGCCAGATCGTGCTGGACGGTCAGGACATCTACGCTGCCGGGGTGGACGCCGTCGCCATGCGCCGCCGGGTAGGCATGGTGTTTCAGAAACCCAACCCCTTCCCCACCATGAGTGTGTTTGACAACGTGGTGGCTGGTCTGAAACTGTCAGGCATGCGGAACAAGGACCAGCTGATGGCGGTGGCCGAGCGCAGCCTGAAGGGCGCAGCGCTGTGGGATGAGGTTAAGGACCGGCTGAACACCCCCGCCACGGGCCTTTCGGGCGGGCAGCAGCAGCGGCTGTGCATCGCCCGCGCCCTGGCGGTGGAGCCGGACCTTCTGCTGATGGACGAGCCGACCAGCGCCCTCGATCCCTCCAGCACCGCCCGGATCGAGGAACTGATGACAGACCTCAAGAAGGTCACCACCATCGTCATCGTGACCCACAACATGCACCAGGCGGCGCGGGTCAGCGATACCACCTCGTTCTTTCTGGTGGGCGACCTCGTCGAACACGGCCCCACCGCCCAGGTATTCCAGACGCCGCGCGACGAGCGCACCGAGGCGTACGTGACCGGGCGTTTTGGCTGAGTGCTGCGCCACAGGCCGAAGCCGCTGTCCGGCTCTGCTGACCCCGGCATCACAGGGGCAGGCGATACTGGAGCCATGAGCCGTCTGGCGCAGCACCCTCCCTTCCAGCCCGGTGGCCCGGCCAGTGTGGCGCAGGTCACGGCCCGTTTTCTGCGAATGCTGAGCATTGCCCTGGAGCAGCTGGAGGCCGTGCGGGACGCCGACGCCCGCGCCGAGTTCGCCGGACTGACCGCCCGCGCCAGGGTGCTGGAACAGGAGACCAACGAGTTGGAGCGTGAGATCGAGGACGCCTGCCTCAGCGCCTTTGCCACGCCGCTAAGCCCCGACGAGCTGGCCTTTCATCTGGTGGTGTTCCGCAGCCTGACCAACTTGGAACGGGTGGGCGACTACGCCCTGAAACTGGCCCGCGATCTGGAAACCTTTGCCCCGCGTGCCCGCAGCGCCACCCTGCAGGACGTGCTGCCGCTGGTGCGCCTGCTCTCCGAGATGCTGGAGCGGCTGGCCTACGCCTTTGCCGAGCGCGACGTGGCGGCGGCCCGCGAGGTCATGCGGCTGGACTACGAACAGGTGGACGCCCTGTACGAGCAGATGCAGCGGGCCAGCCTGACCCGCCTGCTGGAGCGTCCCGAGGACACCGACGTGGCCCTGACCGCCAGTCAGATCGCGCGCAATCTGGAGCGGCTGGGAGACCATCTGGTCAACGTGGCCGAGCGACTTGAGGCGCTGGTGCTGGGGCGGGTCACGGGCCACCCACCGCTCTAGCCTGGGCCCATGGCTGAACCTGTGACCGTCCGCCCGGTCACACCTGACGACGCCGCCCTCGTCGTCCCGCTGATTCAGGAGACCATCGGACGCCGAGGGCGTGATGCTGGATTTCTTCACGCGGCCCGGCAACCGCCTGAGTCATCAGAATATTTGGATAGCCGTTCGTGTGGGCGAGGCCCTGGGACTGTTGCTGGGCTACGCGGGGGCCGACTCAGAGGCTCTGGACGAGCCACTGCGGGCGCGTCTGCGCGAGCGCAACCTGCCGGGCGACTTTCTCTCTGAGGGCCACCCCGGCGAGTGGTATGTGGATACCCTGGCGGTCACGCCGGCGGCCCGCGGCCACGGCGTCGGCGCCAGACTGCTGCACGAGGCCGCCGCACACGGGCTGGGCCGCGTGGGCCTGCTGGTGGAATACGGCAACCGCGCCGTCCGGCTGTACCGCTGCGAGGGCTTCGTGGTGCAGGAGAAACGCACGCTGGGCGGCCACACCTACGATCACATGGTCCGCCGCGTCGGGTCAGCCTGACCTGGAGCGGTGCGGCCCAACACGTCTGCGCCAACTAATAAATATGAAAGTCCCGCAATCCCGTTGCCTCGCTGCGCTGGGTCTGGACGTCGCGCACGCGGGCGTGGGGAGGCCCGCGCCGCAGCCAGTGCAGCAGGCGGTCAAGGTCCAGCTCATGGCCCTCGGCGACGACCTCCACGCGGCCATCGGTGAGGTTCTCGGCGTAACCTTGCAGCTTTAGATCTCGGGCATATCTCTGGACGTACAGGCGGTAACCGACCCCCTGAACGTCGCCGATCACCAGGGCAGTCAGACGCATAGGTCTCAGGGTAACGCCCGCAGGAGAAACAGAGGGTGGAAAGCTGACGGTCTGGTGAGGGCCGGGCCTCCCAACTCACGCGTTGACCCTTAGAATGCCCCCCATGCGCGCGGTCCCGGAACAATGCAAAAAGAACCGGACCCGGCGCGGCGTGGGGCACACGTGACCGATGACCCGGTGACCCGCAAGATAAGAACTGAAGCAGCGCCCAAACCAGCGCCCCGGCCAGCGGCCCGCCGGCGGCCGGGGGCCGTGCTGGGCCTGCTGGCGGTCCTGACGCTGCTGGTGGTCTTCTCCCCCACCCTGTTCGGCGGCTGGCTGCTGGCACGCTACGGCCCCGATCTGGGCCTCAGCGCCGGGCGGGTGACGGGGCCGATCTGGGCCCCCCGGCTGGAAGGCGTGAGGGTGAGGCAACCGGGTGTGGACGCGCAGGTGGGGGCGGCGGGCGTGACGGTGGAGGCGTTCAATCCATTTGCCCGAACGCTGCGGCTGGGCGCCTCTGCACGGGACGCCTCCGTGAACCTGAATGCCGAGGAACTGATCCGGAGTCTGGAAAACGCGGGCGGCGGCGAGGGTGGGGGCGGCGGCTGGACCGTGACGCCCGGCCGCATCGAGATCGAGAACGCGCGTCTGACAGTGGCCGGCAAGACGGGCGAGATTCCGGACGGCCAGTTCCAGGTCGCGCCGCGCCCGCAGGGAGGCTGGACCGTTCAGGGCCGCACGCCCCAGGGAAAGCTGGCCGCCGACGTGACCCTGGGCGAGAACAACCGCATAAGCGCCGATCTGGAGGCGGACGCCAGGGTCCTCAACTTCTACTGGCCGGGCGTGACGGCCGGGCGCATCCACGGAACCTACGTGCTGAACGACGGCCCGCTGCGCGGTGACCTGAAGGTGACCGGCGCCGCCCTGCGCGTGCCGGAAGCGCAATTCGTGGCAGTCACGGACATCGGCGGCACCGTGACCCAGCGCGGCGACGACATCAGTCTGAAGCTGGAGGGGCAGGGCTGGAACGGCCCGGTGACGGCCACCGGCCGGGTAGACCTGAGGGCGCAGAACTGGTCGGTCACGGCGGACGCCGCCCCCACTGTCGCCGGGCTGGCACAGGCGCTGGGCACCACCGGCGAGGGCACGCTGGCGCTGCGCGTCACGGCGGGCGGCTGGCAGGACGTGCGGGTCTCGGCGCAGGCCACCGGGGCGGGCCGGCTGGCGGGCATCGCCTTTGCCGACGCGCAGGCCCGCTACGCCTTTGTGCAACAGGCCGGCGAACAGGCGCCGCAGAACAATGACCTGACCTTCAGCGCCGATACCCGGCTGGGCGAGTCCCCGCAGCAGCTGACAGGCAGCTGGACCTTCGGGCAGCGGGGCGAGGCCCAGTTGGTGGGTTCGTTCGGCCAAAAGCCGCTGGACGTGCAGGCCACCATTGACGCGCAGAACCTGGTCACGCTGGGGGGAGACGCGCTGGGCGGCCCGCTGTCGGGCACCTTCAATCTGGAGAACACCCGCCTGAACGCGGCGCTGCGCCCCGAATACGGCGCGGCGCGGGCGCGGGTGGCCCTGAGCGGCACGCCCGATGACCTGCGGGCCGTAATCACCGATGGACTGGCCGGACCGTTCGCGCTGGCCGGCACGGCGCGGCTCAACGCCCAGGGCCTGCGGGCGGACCTGGGCACGGTGCAACTTGATCTGGACAGCGGGTTCAGGGGCCGCTGGAGCGCCCAGAACCTGAGGGGCGCGGGCCTGACCCTGTCCGGCGCGGGGCAACTGGACCTGACCGGAGGGGACGTGACTGGCACCCTGACGGCCACGGTACCGGGCGTGGTTCAGACCCTCAGCGGGCCACTGGACGTGAACTACCTGGACCAGCGCGGCACGTTTACCTCTGGGGGGCAGCAGCTGCGCTGGAACGGCGACGCGTTCCCGATCACGGCGCGCAATCTGGAGGTCATGGGCGGCCTGCGGGTCAGCGGCGACGTGACCGTGACCAACACCCTGAAAGCCTTCGGCACGCTGACGGCGCGGGGCAACGGCTTTGACCTGACCGCCACCGGACGCGGCACCAGCGCCAGCCTGCGCGGCAGCGCGAACGGCGTGACAGTGCTGGCCGACACCCAGCTGCAGGCTCCATACAACACGTCCGCCCGCATCCAGGGGGCTGACATCCAGGGCAACCTCAGCCTGACGGATGCGGGGGTGCGCTTTGGCCTCACCACGGCGGGGCAGACGGCGCGGGGCCGTGTGGACGGCCAGAACGTGACCGCCAGCGGGCGCGTCAACCTGGCTGCGCTGAGGCCACTGCTGAACCTGCCGGACCTCTCGGGAACGCTGGACCTGAGTCTGGCCGGACGGGGCGGCTCGGTGGCGGTGGACGCCCGCGCGGCGGGGGCGGACGTGACCGGTACCTTGAGCCGCGCAGGCAGCGACGTCACCGCCGATCTCAGGGCCACCTACGCGCAGGCCAGCGCCCGCCTGCGCGGTCAGGTCTACCCGCAGGTGGCCGTGGACGGCACGGTCTCGGCACAGGGCCAGACCCTGAGAGCGGCGGTGAGCGGCTCCTACGACGCGCTGCGGGCGCGGGTCACGGGCCGCAGCGGCGAACTGTCGTTCAGCGGCGTGACCCTCCCGGCCCAGGGGGTCAACCTGAGCGGCACCCTGACGCCGCGGCTGGCGGTCAACGGCACCTGGGGCGACCTGAACGTGACCTACGACGGCGCGACCGGGCTGGCCCGCGTGACCGGGACGCAGCCGCTGACCGCTTTCGGGCAGGAGGGCAGCGTGACGGGCCGCGCCACCTGGGGACCGGGCGAGCGCGGCACCTTCCGGGGCGCGGTGGACGCCCAGGGGCAGCTGGACCAGTACCGCGTCGCCCTGAGTGGCCCCTGGAGCAATCTGAACGTGCAGCTCACCGACCGCGAGGGCCTCAGCGCACGCGGCAGCGCCTCGCTGCCGGAAGGGCGCTACGACGTGAACGTGCGCGGCCCCATCGCGGGCGGGCTGTTCGTGGAGGGCAACGTCCGGGGGCGCGGAAGCGAGCCTCGCGGGCGCGTCACGGTACGTGATGCCCAGGGCGGAACGGCCACCGTGGATCTGCGCGGCTTCTCGGACTTTGACCTTCAGGCGCGCGGGCTGACGCTGGCCGGGCAACCGTTGCGGGGCGACCTGAACGCGCGCGGCGGCCTGCTGAGCGGCACCCTGCAGGCCGGACCCCTCACCGTCGACGCCGGCAACGGACGCATCAGCGCGCGCGGCGAGATCGCCGGGCAGACCGTCAGCGCCACCGGCCGCCTGACCCTCCCGGCCACGGTGGAGGACCTGCAATTGAACGTGAGTGGCCCGTACTTCACCGCCAGGGCCAGCGGCGGCGTAGCCGACCTGCGCGGCACGGTGGACCTCCGGGCACAGCGCTTTGGCACGGACCCGCTGACCCTCAGCGTTCCGGCACAGCGCTTTCCGCTCACGGCTTCACTGACCGGCGCGCGGGCCACGGTGGGCGGGCTGACCTACGCGAACGGGGGGTGGAGCGGCAGCCTGACGGCCCGCTACGCCCTGTCCGGCACGCCGGGCACGGTCAGGCTGGCGGGTGCGGGCCAGACGCTGGCAGCGCTGCCGTTCGGGCCCCTCACAGGCCGGGTGGAGGTGCTGCCGCAACTGGGCGGCGCGGTCACGGCCAGCCTCGCCTCCGCCCTGCCCCTGCTGCCCGACACCCTGCGGCCCGAGGTGGTGCCGGGCCGCGTGACCGCGCGGCTGTCCCAGGACGGGGCCACCCTGAGCAGCGCGGGCACCCGCTACCTGGGGCAGCCGCTGGACCTGAGCGCCCGCGTGAACTGGCAGGGCACCTCCACGGCCTCCGGCACGCTGGGTCACCCGTGGGCGCGGCTGCCGTTCCGCTACGACGGCCAGACCCTGAGCGTCCGCGGGGCCACGCTGGACGCCCGTGCACTGAAGCCGGTGCTGAGTGGGCCTCTGACGGCCCTGACCGGGCGGGTGACCCTCGCCCTGACGGTGCCCCAACTGGACCCGGCGCAGGCCAGTGGGCTGGCGCGCGTCAGCCTGAGCGCCCAGGGGCAGCGGGCCACGGGCCGCGTTTCCATGGCGAGGGGTCAGCTGAGTGCGGACCTGAACAGCACCCTGTCGGGCCTGAACGTGCGCCTGCGTGGACCGCTGTACCCGCAGGCCGACGCCACCCTGAACCTGGACGGACTGAACGCCACCCTGCGCGGCAACGCGGACACCACGCTGGCGCTGCGGGCCACTGGCGTGTACGCCCAGCGTCGGGTGGACGTGACCGCGACGGCCGCCGGCCTGACGAGCGGCGCGGCCACCGCCCAGCTGGCCGGCACGGTGGCCGGGGCGGCGCTGAATCTGGCGGTCAACCAGGGCGCGGGCGCAGGGCTGGCGGCCTGGGGCGCAGGGGGCAGCGTCAGCATCCCCGATCTGGGCGCAGTCCTGCTCTCGGACCTGTCCGGCAACCTGAGTGCGACGTTGGACGGCACCCTGGCCGACCTGCAACTGAACACCGTGGGCACCGTGGCGGGCGTGCGCTTCGCAGCTCCGGCCTCTTACCGTGACGGCGTCGTGCGTCTGCGGGGGGCCACCGCCACCCTGCCGCAGGGCAGCGTGCGGGCCAGCGGCCCCGTGTTCCCCGCGCTGCGGCTGAGCGCGAAGGCCAGCGTCACCGACGTGCTGCCGGGCACCTACACCGCGCAGATCACCGGCGCCTACAGCAAGCCCGACGTGAACGTGCAGGGTGTGCTGACCGGGGGGGTGGCGGGGCTGCAGGCCAGCGGTACCCGCCTGAACGCCCGCCTGCTGGGCCAGGACTGGAAGGTGGGCCTGAGCGGTGACCGCCTGTCCGGAACCCTGCGCGGTCAGCTGGGAACGAACGCGCTGGGCGGCCTGGCCACGGCCGCGCTGCGGGTGGACGCCGCGTACCTCGGGGGCAGCCCCGACGCGCCCATCAGCGTGCGCCTCAGCGGCGCTCCTGGCTGGAACGCCCGCAGCGGCTGGAGCGGCACCCTGCGGGCGGTGGGCGACCTTCCCGGCGGACCACTGGACGCAGTGCTGGACGGCAACGGCGCCCTGAAGGTGGCCGCCCTGGTGGGCAGCGGCGACACCCAGGCCCGCGTGACCGGCACCCTGCCCGCCGATCTGGCTTTCCGGCCCGGCGGCACCCTGAACCTGCTGGCCTTCGATGTGGGGGCGCTGTGGGGCCGCCCTCAGCAATTGCGCGTCAGCGGCACCCTGGACGTGGGCGGCGCGTCTTGGAACGCCCCCGAGGCCACCTTCGCCGGAGGGGTGCAGGACAGCGGCAACGAGCTGAGCGGTGATCTGCGCGCGGCCTACCGCGCTGGAAACGCCAGCGTGCGCCTGAACGGAACGAGGGTCAACGGCAGCGGCACGCTGACAGACGGGCGCTACGCCGCCAGCCTGAAAGCCGACTCCCTGCGGGTTGCCCGGTTGCTGCCACGTGGCGTGGACGTGGACGCCCTGACCTTTGCGGGCCGCCTTGAATTGGTGGGCACGCTGGCCGACGGGCCGCAGGTGGTCCGCCTGCAGAACGTGGCCCTGAAAGGCCAGCAGGAGCAGGCCGGGCCGTTCAGCGTGTACGGCGACGCGAGCTACCGCTGGCGGGCGGGCGGCACCGACGAACTGCGGGCCAAGCTGAGCGGCAGCCTGCGCGGCGGCGTCCTGAAGGCCGAGGGGCAATTGCCGGATGGGGTGCGCGTGTCGCTGCGCGGCCTGGGCACCAGTTTTCTGAACACGCCTGCCCTGAACGGCGGCACGGTGGGCGCGGACGTGACCCTGCGCGGCGCAGTGGGCAACCCCACGCTGGAAGGTTGGGTCACCGCACAGACTCCCGCCTTTGACGCGCGGGCCACCCTGTCCGGGCGCGTGCGCGATCCGCGCGCGGTGGCGCGCGTGACGCTGCTGGGTTCGGCGGGCGGCACCCTCTACGCCGACGCGCAGGCCCTGAATCTGGCGGCGGGCACGCTGCGGACTAAACTGTACGGCACGGTTCAAAGCGGCGGCAACGTCGCAACCGTGAATCTGAACGGCGTCTGGCCGGGGCTGGCCGGTACCGTTCACGCGACGCTGGCCGGGGTGCAGCAGCCGGTGACCCTGAGCGGCGACGGACGCGGCAGCTACGCGCTGGACGGCGGGACACTGGGAGGCGGCGCCCTCATCCTTCAGAAAGCGCAGGGCTTTGTCCCCACGCTGGCCGGGACGGTCAGGCTGACGCCCCTGCCGCTGGTGGACGGCACCGGGCAGCTTGAACTGGCCGCCACGCTGGCGGGAACGCTGACGGCCCCTTCCCTCGCCGCCAGCGTGACCTCACAGGACGCCTCGGCCTACGGGGTCACGCTGGCCGACACGGTGGGTCGGCTGGGCGGCCCCCTGAGTGCCCTGGCCGGAACGCTGACCCAGGCGGGCGGAACGGTGGCAACGCTGGGTGGTGGGGAGCCGAGCGGCGGCGGGGTCACGCTGGCGGGCCTGCGCCTGGACGCGGCAGGCAGCGCCTTTCGCGTCAGCGGCACGGCGGCCCTGGACGGCCGCGCGGACCTGTCCCTGAAAGTCAGCGGCACGCTGAATGGCACCCTGAACGCCGTCGCCCGCGCCCGCGCCCTGGCGCTGAAGGGCGCGCTGGATGGACCGCAGAAGCTCGCGGCGGCGGTAGACCTGCGGGCCGATCCCTTCACCGGCTGGCACGGGGGCCTGCGCGTGACGGGCGGGCCGTCGCTGGGCGGCAGCGGCGACGTGCTAACGGCCCCGGCGGTCCTGAGCGTCTCCGGGCCGCTGGCGCATCCGCTGGCACAGGGCACGGCGGGCCTGCTGGGAGCGGGGGCACGCATCGTGGCCGCGCAGACCGGCGTGCAGGTCAGGCTGGTGGACGGCCCCGGCGCAACCGCCAACGGCGCGGTGGGTGTGCGCCCCGACGCGCAGGGCAGGTGGCGCTGGAGCGGGGCCGCCAGCCTGACCCGCCCCGAACTGAGCCTGAGCGTGACCCCCAGCGGGCCGCTGGCCGAGCCGCAGGTGCTGCTCAGCGTGCGCCGGGGCGAGTGGCGGGCCAGCGGCACCGCCACGCTGGAAGGCGCCGACATCCGCGTCAGCGACGGTGAGCGGGACGGCTCGCTGAGCTTCCGGGCCGGGCAGCTGGCCACCAACCTGCCGGGCCTGCAACTGGCCCGCCTGAGCATTCCCAGCCTCAACGGCCTGCTGACCGCCAGCGGCACCCTGAACACCGATACCCAGAACGGGCAGGTGGCCGTGAAGGTCACGGATTTCACCTCGGCGGCCGAGGTGCCGTACCTGGGCCTGCAGCTGTCCGGCGAGGCCAGCGCGAACGTGACCCTGCGCGGCGGGCGGCCCACGGTGTCGGCGCAGGTCACGCTGCCCTCCGGCACGCTGCAGCTGAACGCGCTGCAGGGCGAGAAGACTTGGACTGGCCGCCTGAGCGGCAGCCTGCGCCAGCAGGACGGAACCCTGAATGTGAATGTGGGCCTGGACAGCGGCGGCCTGAGCGGCCTGCTGGGCGCGCGGGCCTACCCGGTAGAGATCGCCAACCAGAAGCTGACCGTGGACGGCGAGATTAACCTGAAGGGCCAGAGCTTCGGGGCTGTCCTCAACGCCCGCAACGATATGGGGGGCGTCAGTGTGAACGCGTCCGGGGGCATCGCCGATCTGCTGCCCGGCGCGCCCCTGGGCGTGCTGGCGCTGGCCCCCACCGGCGAGGGCTACAGCGTCCAGGCCGCACTGGACGAACTGGAGGTCAGCAACCTGAAGCTGGCCCCCGGCCTCTCGGGACCGCTCAGCGGGAACGCCAACCTGCAAGACGGCGGCGGCACCTTTGTGCTGCGGTCGGCGGGCCTGACGGTGGGGCCGCGAACCCTGCCCGCACGGCTGGAAGGCACGCTGGCCGGCGGCAGCTGGCGCATTCGCGGGTTTCTGGGACAGTCGGACTTCACGGCGGGCCTGGGCAGCGGCGAGGTCTTCGGGCAGGGCAGCCTGCGTGCCCTGCCGGTGGGCGCGCTGGTTGCTGCCTTTACCGGAGCGGCCCCCGGTGAGGGCGTCGTGACCGGCGTGGCCCGCTTCCGCTTCCCACTGGCCGATCCGCTGGCCGGCAGCGCCAGCGTGGTGGCCGAGCGCATCCGGGTCAGCGCCACCAGTGGCATGGGTGCGGCCGCCTCCACCGAGACCCTGACTGGCAGCGGCACGCTGGAGTACGCCCAGCGCGAACTGCGCGGCGTGAACATTCAGCTCACGGGGGCCGGCACCTGGGACGTGCGCGGCCAGTACACCCGGCAGGCGGTGGACCTCAACGCCCGCTTTACCAACACCACCTTTACCCCGGTGCTGCGCCTGATTCCCGGTCTGACCGAGCTGGACCCCAGCCTGCGCGGCAGCCTGACCGTCAGCGCAGCAGGCACCTACGAGCGCCCGCGCGGGCTGCTGCGCGTGCAGAACGTCAGTGGCAATGTGGCGGGCCTGAGCCTGGAGGTGCCCAGCTTCGCGGGCGACCTGCCCGACAGCGGCGCGTTCACAGCGAGCGGCACGGTCCTGACCGGCGGCGCACTGGGGGCCAACGGCACGCTGGACGTGCGTGGCCAGCTCACGCTGGGCAAGCTCAGCGCCACGCGGGTGGCCTTCAGCGGTCTGCTGGCCCCGCAGGGACTGGGCGCGCTGCCGGGCAGCACCGTGGTGCTGGCGCAGGACGGCGAGACCTTTTCCATCGACGCCCAGAGCCGCAGCGCCAGCGCAGTCAGCGGAGCGGGCACCCTGCGGGTCAGCGGGCAGGTGTCGCCCAGAATCGACCTGACGCTGACCGCCCGCAACTACAACCTGCCGCTGTCGGTGATCTTTGCCCGCGAGAGCGCCCTGAACGCCGATCTGCGTGCGGTGGACGACGGCACCGTGATCCGGGTGGGCGGCGCGGCAGATTTCCTGCGCCTGACGCTGGGCCGCGCCGACGCGGCAGCGGCCATTCCCACGCCGGGGCAGACCAACGGGCAGGCCCTGAACGGCGCGCCGGACCGCACAGGCCGCACGACCGACAGCTACGTCAGCCCGCTGCCCGAGGTCTATTCCACCTTCCCGGCCCCGGCGACGGCGCCGGGCGAGGCTGCCGCCCCCCGGCCCACGCCCCCCTTCCTGGAACGGGTGGTTTTCGAGGACATTCCCATCCGCGCCCCCGGCGGCATCCGGGTGGACGAGAGCCTGGCCCGTGCTGAATTCACCACGCCAGGCCTGGTGCTGGCCGGCAGCGGCGCGCGCCCCCGCCTGAGCGGCACCATCCGTTCCGGACGCGGACTGATCTACCTGCGCGAGAACGAGTTCACGCTGGGCGACAGCAGCGTGACGTTTGACGGGGCCGGCCTGCTGCCTGCCTTCAACATCACGGCGACGGGGCAGGTACAGGCGGTGACCACCCGGCAGCGCGTGCCGGTGACCCTGAACCTCAGCGGCGAGTTCACCACCCGCGCCGACGGCGCGGCCGCCCTGAACCTGACCACCACCCTGGCCTGCACCGCCGAGGGCACGGCCTGCCGCGACCCCGACACCGGACAGGACTACACCGAACCGGAACTGTACGCGCTGGTGGCCACCGGCGTCCCCAACCTGACGGCGCTGCCCGGCAACCTGGGCGCGCTGGGGGCCAGCGCGCTGCAGACCGCCCTGAACGTCTTTGTGCTGGGCGAGCTGGAACGGACCCTGGCCCGGGCCTTTGGGCTGGACGTGTTCCGCCTGTCTCCCAACCTTAACGGCGCCGACGGCAGCCTGGGCGCGACGCTGACGCTGGGGTCCTACCTGACCCGCGACCTGTACCTGCAGTATCAGGTGGACCTGGCTGGCAAGGGCCTGATCGACGCCACCTACAGCACCCCGGACGACCGCTTTACCTTCCGGGTCAGCACGCCGCTCACCGGACTGGACCTGGGCAGCCTGCGCCCCAGCTTCAGCGCCGGGTACAATGTCAACCCGCGCACCAACCTGAGCATCGGCGTGCAGAACGGCGACGTGAGCACCCGGCTGCGTTTCGGGGTAACGTACCGGATCGGGGGGCGCTAGAGCATTTGTCAAAAGAGCTGTTTCCTTCTGACCGAACGGAGTGAGCCGATTTGCTGGAGGATCTGGGACTTGCAAAGTCGCGGACCAGAGAATGGAAGCGTCAGAAGTCTCTTTTTCTGACGCCGTAATTCGGACAAATGCGCCAGGGGGATCATCTCCGGCGCAGACCAAAGGGCAGGGCCGCCCACTTTCGGCGGCCCTGCCCGGTGCTGCGTCAATCAGCGGCTGACGGTCACGCTCGCGCGGGGTTCCAGGGCGTAGAAGGCCACCAGCGCCACCAGGGTGCCGACCCAGCCGGGGGCGCTGCCCAGTTCCAGCTCAAAGGGGCGGCCCAGCACGGTGCTGCCCAGCTGTCCCGACAGGCGCTCGCCGGTCTGCTGCGCCACCACGTTCCAGCCCACGATGGGTTCGCCCATGAAGCCGGTCACGCGGTCCACGCCGCGCAGCACCAGCTTCTGGCTGCCGACGTTGCCCCTGAGTTCGCCGCCGTCCAGCTCGATCTTCACAGGATCATTGCCCACCGTGCCCTGCACGCCGCGCTCGGTGATTTCGAGTTCAATGTCCTTGCCGTGGAGCTTGCCGCCCGCGCGGCCCGAAATAGTGTCGCCTTCGATAACGCAGCGGATGTCGTATCCGTCCGCGCCCCCGAGGCGTCCCTTGATGAGGTCGTCCATGCGCGGAAGTATAGCGGGCGCGGCCTGACCGTGGGCTCAGGGTGGCGGCGGCGCGCCCGTGCGGATCAGGCCCAGCCGCTCGAAATACTGCCGCCGTGTCAGCGTGGGGCCGCCCTCACCCAGCTGGACGCGGCCCACGTTCCAGTGCTCGAAGAGAATCCGCAGCGCCCCGCCCAGCAGGGCCGCGCCGTACCAGTCGGGCGCCCCGGCACTCCAGCGCAGCGCGGTTCCGTCCCAGGCCAGATGCGGGCAGGTCTCGTCCCGCGCGGCCCAGAACATGCCGCCCCCCCCCGCGTCTCCCAGCCGCTGGGCGTGCACCGTCAGCGGCGGCTCGCGGACCTGCAGGTCGTACTGCGGGGCCGCGAAGGCCTCCGCGTACAGCACGTAGAGGTGCTGCTGGAGCGCGTGCGCCTGGGAACGCAGCCGCGCCTCCTCCCGTCCGCTGAGGCCGCCGGGGGTGGAATCCAGCGCCCTGCGGACGTCGGCCAGCTGGGTCTCGATGTGGATCAGCCGCTGCCGGGCGGTGGGACGCGGCGGGGGCGGCGGCGGGTCGCCCTGCAGGTGCCGGGCCGGGTCGGCGTACTCGCGGCTGCCCCAGCCGGTGACCTCGCGCAGCTGACCGTCCTCGATCACCCACAGGCGGTTTGAAACCTCGCGGGCAAAGCGGCGGTCGTGGGTCACGATCACCACCGCGCCGCCATAGGCATGGACGGCGGCCTCCAGCGCGTCCAGCGCCTCGATGTCCAGGTGGTTGGTCGGCTCGTCCAGCAGCAGCAGATCGGCCCGCAGGGCACTGACCAGCGCCAGCCCCGCCCGCGCCCGCTCGCCGCCCGACAGCTGTCGCGGCGTCTTGGGCCAGTCGGCCTCGGTGAAGCCCGCACGGCCCAGCAGGGCCACCGCCTGCCCCCCAAAGCGGCGCTCGAACTGGGCGCGCAGGCCCTCGCCGGGCATCAGCCCGTGCCAGGTCTGGTCCAGACTGGCCACGCTCACGCCGTTCGCCACGCGCAGCACCGGGGCGGGGTCCCCGATACCCGCCGCCGGATCGGGGTGGTCCTCGCCCGACAGCAGCCGCATCAGGGTGGTCTTGCCGGTACCGTTTGCGCCCATTAACGCCACGCGGTCCCCCTGACGCAGCCTGAACGCCACGCCAGACACGATGTGGCGCCCGTCGTAGGATTTGGAAAGGTGCTCGCCCCAGGCCACCAGTGGGGCGCGGGCGCTTCCGGCCAGCAACCGCATCCGTAACTGGCGCTCGGGCAGGGGCGCCTCGGCGGTGGGCAGGCGTCCGGCGCGGGATTTGAGGCCACGCGAGCGGCGGCCCCAGCGGTCCAGGTTTTCCGCGCTGTCTTCCAGCCGCCGACTCTCCTGCGCCGAGAGCTTCGCGGCGCGTTCCCGGGTGCGCCGTTCCAGTTCGCGTTGCGCCTTTGCGCGGGTGTAGCCGCCGGGGTAGAAGGTGGCCTCGCCCGCCTCCAGCCACACGCTGCGCCCACCGGCGGAACCGGCCACCGCGTCCAGAAAGTCGCGGTCATGGCTGGTCAGGACCACGCCGCCCCGGAACCCGCGCAGCCAGCCTTCCAGCCACTCGCGCATGCGGATGTCCAGGTGATTGGTGGGCTCGTCCAGCAGCAGCAGGTCCGGCTCGCGGGCCAGGGCCAGCGCCAGCGCCAGCCGGGTGCGCTCGCCGCCGGACAGCGTGGCGGCCTCGCGGCCCAGGAAGCGGGTGAGGTCCAGCGTGCCCAGCACGCGCGCCACCCGCGAAGGCCACGCGAAGGCCTCGGCGTCTTCCAGCCGGGCGTTCAGCTCGGTCCACGCGGCCAGGACGGCAGGATCGCCCAGATCAGCCTCCAGCGCCAGCAGCTCGGCTTCCAGCTCGCGGTACGGGTGCGCGGCATCCACCAGGGTCCGCACGGTCTTGCCGGCAGGATACGTGTGGTGCTGCTCCAGCACGCCGACGCGCAGTCCGTCCGCCCGCCACACGCTGCCCTCCTCCAGCAACACTTCCCCGGTCAACACGCGCAGCAGCGTGGTCTTGCCCGCCCCGTTGCGGCCCAGCAGCGCCACGCGCTCGCCGCCCGACACGCTCAATGACACGTCACGCAGCACCGCCCGCTCCGCGTAGAACACGGTCAGGTTTTCGGCGGCGATCAGCGTGGACACGGGGAGGAGGCTAGCGCACACGCGGCAGGCAAGAATCGGCGAAAAGGTCCAGTTGCGCGGGCCACCTGTGGCTGCCGACGTGGTTCACCATGCCCCCACCTCAATCACTGAACCGCCAGAGCGCAAGGGCGACTCTGGCGGTTCGGCATTCGGCTTTCCTGGCTGAGAAGCGGCCGCTGATGCGGCGCTAACGGTAGCGCAGCGCCTCCATCACCTCTTCCACCATTTCCACGCTGTCGCCGCGCCCGGCGGAGGTCGCCACATGCGCTTCCAGATGACCGCGCAGCACCACGTCGCCCGCGCCGCTCAGCGCGCCCTGCACCGCCTTGATCTGGCGCAGCACGTCCACGCAGTACACCTCGGGATCGTCGAGCATCCGCACGATGCTGTCGAGGTGTCCGCGCGCAATGCTCAGGCGGCGGCGGGCGCGTTTGCGGGCGTCCTCCGGCATGCACAGCTTGGCTGAAGCCGCGCAGTGGGGGGCGTCGGCCACAGCGGAGGCATCGGTCACCCGTTCGCCACCTGCGCGGCGTAGCCTTCGCCGGCCACGGCACTGATCATGGCCCCGGCATCGGCGTCGCCGTGAACGGTGGCCTTGCCGGCCGCCAGGTCCACCTGCACGTCATGCACGCCCGTCACGCCCTTGAGCGCCTTTTCCACAGCTTTCACGCAGTGGCCGCAGGTCATGCCGTCAACTTTCAATTCGGTCGTCATGGTGTTGGTCATGGATGGATTTTAGACCCCGGGGGGGAGGGAGGTCAAGAGAGGAGGGATCAGACCGTCTCGACGTCCTCCTGTGCTAAAGGCGGCATCACCCTATTCAGGCTGTTCATGCATCGAACTTCAGGGCATCCCCCTTCTAGCGTTCACCACCAAACCGTCCCATCTTGCCTTACCCTCCCCAGGGGGATAGAATATTTTCATGACGACAAAGACCCTCACTCTGGATGTTGGCGGCATGACCTGTGCCGCCTGCGTGGGCCGGGTGGAACGCGGGCTGAAAAAGGTGGACGGCGTGCAGGATGCCGCCGTCAATCTGGCGACCGAGCGGGCCAGCGTGACCTATGACCCGGCGCGGACCACGGTGGCCCAGCTGGTGGACACCGTGAAAGACACCGGCTACGAGGCACGGACCACGGAACTCTCCTTTCCGGTGGAGGGGATGACCTGCGCGGCCTGCGTGGGCCGGGTGGAGCGCGGGCTGCAAAAGGCCGAGGGGGTATTGAGCGCCAGCGTCAACCTCGCCACCGAGCGGGCCAACGTGACGTACCTCCCCGCCGCCACCTCGCCTGCCGCACTGAAGCAGGCGGTGCGCGACGCCGGGTACGACGTGCCGGACGAGGCCACTGAGGCTGAGTCGCGGCTGGACGCAGACCGCGCCCGCAAGGCGGAGGAAATCGCGGCGCTGCGGCGTTCGGTGATTCTCGCCGCCGCCTTCAGCATTCCGCTGTTCATCGTGGCCATGCTACCGATGGTCTGGCCGGCACTGGACCGGTGGCTGATGGACCGCGTGGGCATGCAGACCCTGAACTGGGTGATGCTGGCGCTGGCGGCCCCGGTGCAGTTCGGCCCCGGCCTGCGCTTCTACCGCTCCGGCTGGGCGGCCCTGCGGCACCGCAGCCCCGACATGAACACGCTGGTGATGCTGGGCACGTCGGCGGCCTTCGGGTACTCGCTGCTGGTCACGTTGGCCCCCGGCCTGTTTCCGGCAGGCAGCGCCCACGTGTATTACGAGGCGTCCGGCGTGGTCATCACCCTGATCCTGCTGGGCAAGCTGTTCGAGGCGCTGGCCAAGGGCCGCAGCAGCGAGGCCATGCGGACCCTGCTGGCGCTGCAACCCAACGTGGCCCGCGTGCAACGGGACGGGGGTGTGGTGGAAGTGCCTGCCGACGATGTGCGCGTGGGGGACCATGTGCTGGTGCGCTCCGGCGAACGCCTGCCGGTGGACGGCGAGGTGGTGGACGGCAGCAGCTACGTGGATGAGTCCATGCTGACCGGCGAGAGCGTGCCCGTGCAGAAGACGGCAGGCGCGAAGGTCACAGGCGGCACCGTGAACGGCACCGGGGCGTTGACCTTCCGGGCCACGGGTGTGGGGGCCGACACCGCACTGTCGCGCATCATCCGCATGGTGGAGGACGCGCAGGCCAGCCGCCCGCCGATCCAGGGGCTGGCCGACCGGGTGGTGGCCGTGTTCGTGCCGGTGGTGCTGGTGATTGCCGCCGTGACCTTTGCGGTCTGGATGTTCATCGGGGGCGAGGGCGCACTGGCCAACGCCCTGGTGCACACCGTGGCCGTGCTGATCATCGCCTGCCCGTGCGCCATGGGTCTTGCCACCCCGGTCAGCATCATGGTGGGCAGCGGGCGCGCCGCGCAGATGGGCGTGCTGTTCCGCAGCGGCGCGGCGCTCGAAGGCCTGGGGGCCGCGCAGGTGGTGGCCGTGGACAAGACCGGGACGGTCACGCAGGGACGGCCCGAAGTCACCGAAGTGGTGGCCCAGGGCCAGTGGCAGCAGATGGAAAGCGAACTGCTCCGGCTGACCGCCGCCGCCGAGTCGTCCTCTGAACACCCACTGGCACGCGCGATTGAGCGGGCGGCGCTGGGTGAGGAGAACAACGTCAATGCCCTCTCCCCTGCCACCGACTTCCAGGCCATCCCCGGCTACGGCGTCCAGGCCACCGTGGACGGCAAGCGCGTGGAGGTGGGCGCGGCCCGCTACATGGCGAGACTGGGGCTGGAACTGGGCGACTTGGAAGGGCAGGCCGACACCCTGGCCCAGCGCGGACGCACCCCGGTCTTCGTTGCGGTAGACGGTGAACTGGCCGGCCTGCTGGGCGTGGCCGATCCGGTACGGACAGGCAGCGTGGAGGCCATCCGCACCCTGCAGGGACAGGGCACCGAAGTCGCCATGATCACCGGCGACACCCGCGCCACCGCGCAGGCCGTGGCCGCCGAGGTGGGCGTGTCGCGCGTGCTGGCCGAGGTGCTGCCGGAGGGCAAATCGGACGCCGTGCAGGAATTGCAGGCCGGGGGCCGCAAGGTGGCCTTCGTCGGCGACGGCATCAACGATGCGCCCGCCCTGGCCCGCGCCGACGTGGGCGTGGCGATTGGCACCGGCACCGACGTGGCCGTGGAAACGGCCGACGTGATCCTGATGTCGGGCGACCTGCGCGGCGTGCCGAACGCCATCGCCCTGTCGCGGGCCACGCTGCGCAACATCCGGGTCAACCTGTTCTGGGCCTTCGCTTACAACATCCTGCTGATTCCGGTGGCGGCAGGTGTGCTCTCAGCCTGGAACATCACGCTGTCCCCGGTGCTGGCGGCGGCGGCGATGGGCCTGAGCAGCGTGTTCGTGCTGAGCAACGCCCTGCGCCTGCGGGGGTTCAGGCCGCCGCTGGGGGGCGAGGCCAGCGCCACTGGAGGGAGTGGCAAGCCGGTGTCCCCCACCCTGCCGCAGACCTCCTGAGCCCGCTGGAGCCGGCGAAGCTCGTCACAGCAGGCGACACTCCACGGCTTTCAGCACAGCGCGGGTGCGGTCCCGCACGCCCAGCTTGGACAGGATGTTGGACACGTAGCCTTTGATGGTGCCTTCGGTGGTAGTGGTCAGCCCGGCGATCTCGCGGTTGTTGAAGCCGCCCGCCATCAGGCGCAGCACCTCCTGCTCGCGGCTGGTCAGGAGGATGCGGTCCTCCGGGCCGTCCTCCCGCTGCGGGCGCAGTTCGTCCAGACCGCGCTGCACCTGATCGGTCAGGGTGGGCTGCAGCCAGCGTCCCCCGCCCGCCACCGTGCGGATGGCCTGCAGCAGCACCGGCAGGTCCACATCCTTGAGCAGGTACCCCTTCGCGCCCAGCTGCACGGCGGACAGCAGCAGTTCATCGTCGTCGAAGGTGGTCAGGATCAGGGTGGGGATCAGGGGGGTGCCGTGGGCCTGTGCCCGCTCTGCCAGTGCCCGCAGCACGCCCAGCCCGTCCAGGCGGGGCATCCGGTAGTCCAGCAAAAGCACGTCGGGGCAGGCGTCCGGCACGGTGACCAGCGCCTGCTCGCCGTTCTCGGCCTCGGCCACCACCGTCATGTCGTCGGCCAGGGCCAGCATGCTGCGCAGGCCCTGGCGCACCAGCGTCTGGTCTTCCACGATGCAGATCCGGATCATGCCGCGCCCCCTGTGGCCGGTCCGGATAGGGGAAGGCGGACCAGCAGTTCCAGCGGTTGCCCCGGCAGTGCCCGCACCTCCAGCGTGCCGCCGACGCTCTCGATGCGCTCGCGCATTCCGCTCAGGCCGCAGCCGGGTTTGAATCTGGGGGTGCCGTGGCCGTCGTCGCGGGCGTGCAGGGTCAGCTGCCGCCCGCCCTCCTGCGCCGCCCCGCACGAAAGGTCCAGCCAGACCTGCCGCGCCCCCGCATGACGCACGACGTTGGTCAGGCCCTCCTGCACGGTTCGCAGCAGCACCTGGGACTGCACCGGACACGGCACGCTGAAGCCCGCCGAGAAGCTCAGGTGGATCGGCAGGGACGCCGTGCGGGCCAGCGTCTCGATCTCGGCCCGCACGTCACAGGGAGCCGAGGTCTCGCGCATGCCACGCACGGCGGTTCTCACGTCGCTCAGCAGGGTGTGCGCCAGTTCCCCAGCCTGCTCCACATGCCCACGCGCCGGCCCCGACGGCAGCTGGTGCAACGCCACCTGCAGGTTCATGCCCAGCGCGGTCAGGTGGTGGCCCATCAGGTCGTGCAGCTCACGCGAGATCTGCAGGCGTTCGGCCTGACGGCTGGCCTCGGCCAGCAACGCGCGGGTGGCGCGCAGTTCATCCACCACCACCGCGAGTTGCTGCCGCGCCCGCACCTCACGCACGGCGGTCTGCGCGGTGGTCATGGCAAACAATTGAAAGCAGAAGTAGCCGGTCCCAAAGGCCCACGCGTCTGCGGCGCTCCAGTACGTCAGAAACACCGTCAGCAGGCTCACGGTCTGCACCGTCACCCACACCAGCATCCAGCGCACCGGCAGGGTCACCGCCACCTGCGCCGCCACCAGCACCAGCAGCCCGCCCTGCACGCTGTTGGCATCCAGCAGCGCGTTGCCCACTAGGGCCAGCACCGATTCCAGCGCGGCCAGAAACAGCGCCAGCCGCTGCCACCGGGGCTGGTCCGGCAGCGAGATCGCCGTCAGGAACACGGCGATGAAGGCCACCATCGCCAGCCCCCAGGGCAACACCTCCTCCGGCGTCAGGCCCTCGCGGCTGGGCTGGGCCAGCAGTGAATGCACCAGCAGGACCGTCCAGAACAGCAGGCCGGTCCAGCGAAGCCCCCGGCGGACCTGCGCCAGAGGCTCCCCGGCCGGAACCCCCACAGCCACGTTGCCCAGGGCGTGCGAGAACGGGGGCCAGCGCCGCGCGGCCCGTACCCCAGGAAAGGAAGAGGAGTCAGTCGAGGAAACCGGAGGAGGAGTCAGAACCGTCATCGTTGTGGCCTCGGCAGGGTTGGAGAGGGCAGCAGGAAGGAGCGATTCGGGAAAGCTCAGAACAGCAACTTGGGATGGATTGACCCGTACTGTAGGGGGTGCTGCGCGGATAGGCCCCGAGTCTGCACCGGGTTCAAGTGAGGCAGGCCGTGGGGATGGTCTGAAGGTGGGAGCCAGAGCGCGAAGACTCTGGTCCCCACCGCGTTCAGGGCAAGGCTAGACGATGATCTCGCACAGCAGGTCACGGCCCAGCGGCACCCAGCGGCCCGAAGCGTTGAGCTGCCTGACCAGCGCGTTGTAGGCGTAGGTGCAGCCCCTGGAAATCGCCTCACCGATGATCAGCTTGATGATGCCGCGCAGCGGTCCCTTCAGGGCGGCCTTGACCCACTTCGGCGCACGCTTGTACTGGTTGACCAGCGAGACCAGGCGGTTGTACACCCAGTCGCTCACACCCTGGGCCGCCATGCCCGTCGCCACGGTGCCCTGGACCGTCAGGCCGACAATCACGAAGGGTGAACCCGATGTTCCACGCTGGCCCTCGGGAATGACCCTCAGTTCGGCGAAGCGCGGCGCACCGGCCTCCACGGTGCCGAGCAGCGAGACCGCCTCGCCTGTGCGGGTGGTGGCCTCCAGGTAGGTGGTGGGCACCCCCTCCTCTTCCAACGTAATCTGCGAAATCAGGGTCAGGCCCCGCGCCGCCGCCACGTTCAGCGTGCGCTCCTGGTTGGCCTGCGCGGCACGCGACAGCGGCAGGGTGGCCTGGGTCTCGGCGGCGGTTTCGGCCGGGGCGGGCACGCCGCCCAGCGGGGTCTGGCCGCAGGCGCTGAGGGTGACCATCAGGGATAGAAAGGCGGCGGTGGCGCTGCGGCGGACAGGGACAGTGTTGCGGAACATGGTGGGCCTCCGGGGAAGACGGGCGCAACCGGAGTGGGGCAGGGTTGCGCCTGGGGAGAAGTCGCGCTGGCCGGGCATGACGGGGGGAGGAAACGGCAGCGGAGAGAATCACCGGAACATGGACGGGGCGAGGGCTCCGGGTGGGAGGCGACCTCCTGCCAAGAGAAAGGTGGGAAGCGATCTGAACGCGCCTGGGGGCTTCCGGGGCCGGAGGGTCAAGGCACTGGACTGCCGGGAAGAACGTCGCAGGGGCCAGCTAGCGCAAGGTTAGCGGTGCCACTTGGCCCAGCCGAAGTCGCGCACCACGACGTAGTACGCCTGCGCGGCGGCGTAACAGCCGGGGCGGGCCCAGAGGCTCTTGCTGTTGCACAGCCCCCGCATGTTGCTCAGGAAGGCCGAATCGGTTCTGGCCTTGTTGTAGGGCCAGTACGGAATGGAGATCAGCTTGGGCAGGTTGCGGTAGCCGAAGTCATGGACGTTGCAAGCGCTGCGGAAGAAATCGCTGTAGCCCAGGCCCAGGCCCTTGGGGGCGCTGCAGCCGTCATAGCGCCAGTCCAGGCCGCTGTAATCGGGCGAGCGCCTCTCGGCGGCGTAGTTGCTGATGCTTCCCCAGGCGACGCGCTGGGCGTACCCCGCCTTGCCGGAAGCCTGAGCACCCATGCCCGGCTCTCCTGCCTGCTGCGCCAGGGCCTCGGCATCCAGGCCCGCGTTGGGCAGCCCGTAGGCCTCCTGCAGGCCCTGAAGCAGCAACGGGTCGCTGGCATTCTCCCGCAGGATCGCCTGACTCTCGGCGTCCTGCAGTTCGGGGCGCCCGGCAAACCCGGCAATCTGTTCAGCCACCGTCGGCCCAGCCGTGGCGGCTGCAGCGGCGGGCGTGGGCGGCGTGCTGGCCGTCTCGCCCTGCGACCCGCAGGAGGTCAGGATGAAGGCACCCATCAGCAGAGCACCAAGACCAAAGTTGAACGTGGGGGTTTTCATAGTGCAGCCTCCTGAAGCAGGACCGGGCGCCTCTCGATGAAAGGGCCGGAATGACGCCCGACAGTCTCTTCCCTACCCGGAGGCGCGGTGAATCGCGTCTGCGAGGGAAGTAAGGAAGAACGGAACTGTGGAACTGAACAGAGCTTAAGCGGCTTCACCTCTCCTGCCCACTGCCGAAAGTTAGCAGGCAGTTCCAGGGAGATTTACCAGTTTCTCATCTATTCTCATTCATCTGGCAGGTCAGTCAGGACTTTCTTACCCACCTCCTGTCATCTGTGCTCTCTTTGCGCCGCCCACGCCCCGGTGCTCCACAGCGCCCACACCACCAGCAGCGGCTGAAAGAACAGCCGGATCAGGCGCTTGCGGTCTGTATCCAGGCCGAAGGCATTCGCATGCGTCAGGTACTGCGAGATGTTGCCGGGAAACATCGTCACAAAGAATGTGGCCAGCAGCCAGCCCGGAAGGACGTGCTGCCACGGCAGGACGGTCAGCGCCGCGCCCAAATTGACTTCCACCACGCCGGACGCCAGCACCACGAAATCCTGATTCAGCGGCAGGCCGTCAGGCACCTGGGCCTGGAAGTCGCGGCGCAGAAAGCTCAGGTGGCCGAGGCCCGCCAAGGCGAGGGCCGAACCAAGCAGCACGCGGGCCAGATTCTGGACAGGAGCAGGCGTTGACGTCATGGCCGTCAGGTTGACACTTGCGTCCGGGCATCACGTGTTCCTCTTGTTCTTGTTCAGAGCGGGTGCCGCCGCCCCCTTCCCGGCACTCGACATACACTCTGGAGATGCCCTCACCTGCCATTCCAGGACTAGACGTTCGTTTCGCATTCGCCTATACTTCGGCGGTGTTGTTATGTTGCTAGCAGAAATCATCAGTGTGGGAACGGAGCTGCTGTTCGGCGAGATTGTCGACAGCAACGCCGCCTTCCTCGCACGCGAACTGGGCGCACGGGGGGTCATCCTTCACCGCAAGACGGTGCTGGGGGACAACCTGGGGCGCGTCAGCGACGCCGTGAAGCTGGCCCTGTCGCGCGCCGATCTGGTGATTCTGGGCGGCGGACTGGGGCCCACCGATGATGACCTGACCCGCGAGTCGATTGCCGACGCCCTGGGTGAAACGCCCACCGAGGACCCCGAACTGCTGGCGTGGCTTGAGGGCCTGTACGCCGCCCGTGGGCGCGAGATGCCGCAGGTGAACCGCAAGCAGACCTGGCTGATTCCCAGCGCCGAGGCCCTGCCCAACCCGGTGGGCACCGCGCCCGGCTGGTTTGTGCGGACAGGCGGCAAATACGTTGTGGCCCTGCCCGGCCCACCGCGCGAGATGCAGCGGATGTGGCGCGAACAGGTGCTGCCGCGCCTGCCGCTGCCGGACCACGCGCTGGTGTCTACCACCGTCCATACCCAGGGCATCGGCGAGAGCAACGTCGCCGAGCTGCTCTCGGGGCTGACCCAGCACGCCAATCCCAGCGTCGGCACCTACGCCCGCAAGACTGGCGTGGACGTGCGCGTCGCCGCCAGTGCCGCGACCGAGGCCGAAGCGCGGGCGCTGCTGGCCCCGCTGCTGGACACCGTGCGTGCCCACCTGTCGCGCTGGACCTGGGGCGAGGACTCACAGACCCTGTCCGGGGCACTGGACGCTGCACTCTCGGGCCGCAGCCTGGGCGTGATCGAGGCCGGCAGCGCGGGCGCGCTGTGCGGCCTGCTGGCCGACGAGGCGGGCTTTCTGGACGCCGCCGTGACCCAGGACCACGCCCGCCTGATCACCCTGGGCCTGACCCCCGTGACCCTGCGCGACGCCGGACTGGTGAGCGAGGGGGCCGCGCTGGAGCTGGCTGCCGGGGCACGTGAGCATCTGGGCGCGGACGTGGGCCTGGCGGTGGTGGTCAGCGTGAACGGCGAGAACGCCGGGCAGGCCCACGCCGCCATCAGCAGCGAGAGGGGCCACAAGGCCGTGAGTGTCAACTGGCCCGGCGACGCCGCGCAGATCCGGGAGCGGGCCGCCGTGACCGCGCTGGCGCTGGCCTACCGGGCGCTGCGGGCAGGAGGTGAGCTGGCATGAAGATCCGCAAATCGCAGACTAGGCAGAAGGCAGAAAAGCCGCAGGGGTCCGACCTGAACGCCGCCCTGAAGATCCGGCTGGAGGGCAACCTGCCCGCCGCCCCCGCACCGGCCCCGAAGGCCACGCCTGAAGGCCCCCTGCCCCAGCGGGATGGGCCACGAGCGCCGGAACGGGCCGCCGCACCCCGCCGCGCCCAGGAGCAGAAGGCCTCGGCAGAGTTCAACCGGCGCCAGGAGAAGCGCCCCTCGCCGGGCAGCCGGGGCAGACCCGCCCCCGAGGAACACACCCCCACCAACGGGCGGTTCTTCTACGCGCTGAAGGTGCCTGCCAGCGTTACCGGCCCGCTGGCCGAGGCGCAGCGCAAACTCAAAGGCAACTGGCGCACCACCGGGCGCGACCAGATGCACGTCACCCTGTGTTACCTGCCGTCCGTGCCGCTGGCCCGCGTCGCCGAACTCAAGGCGCTGGGCGCGCGCCTGACGCAGAACCTGGGACCGATGGACGTCAAACTGCGCGGCACCGGCTACTTTCCCAACGAGGGCAGCCCGCGCGTGTGGTTCGTCAAGGTGGAGGCCGAGGGCCTGGACGAGCTGGCCGCCGCCCTACGGGCCGGGGTGCATGAATTGGGCCTTGAAACCGAGGACATGGGCTTCAAGGCCCACATCACCCTGGCCCGCAAGAAGGGGCCGGCGCCGCGTCTGCAGCCGCTGCTGTTCGAGCTGGGCTGGACGGCGGGCGGAGCCACGTTGCAGCGTTCTCACCTTCAGAAAACCGGGCCGGTCTACGAGCAGGTCAGCACCTTCCGCTTCCAGGAGCAGACACAGCCCGCAGCCCCGCCTGACCCCTCACCCGCTGAACAGACCTCCACTCCACCCACGCCCGATACCGCAACCAATACAGACCATTCACCCTCTTCCGCAGCACCCCCCGAGGCACAGGAGCCAGCATGAGCAAGGAAAATCCCAAAGAAGTCACCGCCGCCCCCACCGACAGCAAGGAACGCGCCAAGGCCATCGAGACGGCCATGAGCCAGATCGAGAAGGCCTTCGGCAAGGGCAGCATCATGAAGCTGGGCGCCGAGAGCAAGCTCGACATTCAGGTCGTGTCCACCGGCAGCCTGTCGCTGGACCTCGCGCTGGGCGTGGGCGGCATTCCGCGCGGGCGCGTGACCGAGATCTACGGTCCCGAATCCGGCGGCAAGACCACGCTGGCCCTGAGCATCGTGGCCCAGGCGCAGAAGGCCGGCGGCACGTGCGCGTTCATTGATGCCGAACACGCCCTGGACCCGGTGTATGCCCGAGCGCTGGGCTGCAACACCGACGAACTGCTGGTCTCGCAGCCCGACAACGGCGAGCAGGCGCTGGAAATCATGGAGCTGCTGGTGCGCAGCGGCGCCATTGACGTCGTGGTGGTGGACAGCGTGGCCGCCCTGACCCCCCGCGCCGAGATCGAGGGCGAGATGGGCGACAGCCTGCCCGGCCTGCAGGCCAGATTGATGAGCCAGGCGCTGCGCAAGCTGACCGCCATTCTGTCCAAGACCGGCACCGCTGCCATCTTCATCAATCAGGTGCGCGAGAAGATCGGCGTGATGTACGGCAACCCCGAGACCACCACCGGGGGCCGCGCGCTGAAGTTCTACTCCAGCGTCCGCCTGGATGTCCGCAAGATCGGCCAGCCGATCAAGGTGGGCAACGACGCCGTGGCCAACACGGTCAAGATCAAGACCGTCAAGAACAAGGTGGCCGCACCGTTCAAGGAAGTGGAACTGGCGCTGGTCTTCGGCAAGGGCTTTGATCAGCTGTCCGATCTCGTGGGTCTGGCCGCCGACATGGACATCATCAAGAAGGCGGGCAGCTTCTACAGCTACGGCGACGAGCGCATCGGCCAGGGCAAGGAAAAGGCGATTGCCTACATCGCCGAGCGCCCTGAGATGGAGCAGCAGATCCGCGACCGCGTGATGGCCAGCATCAAGAGCGGCGGCGCCTCCGAGAAGGCCCCCGTGCCCGCCGAGGAAAAGATCACCGCACTGGCGGAATAACCGCGAGCACAAGAACGCCCCGGCCTTCAAACTGGCCGGGGCGTTCTTGTGCTGTGCAGGGTCAATTCCTCATGGCGAAGGTGTGCATCTCCTCGACAGCGGTGGCGGCGGCCAGCAGCGCACCCTTTTCCAGTACGAGGTGTGCTCGTCTGCCAGCATCAGGCTCCACGCCGGGCGTACAGCACCGGGGACTCGTTCTCGCGGGTCTCGTCGGTGTACAGGCCGTAGCAGCCCAGCGCCCACGGCACGCGGTGCCAGCCCACGCTGACGCCGTCGTCGAATTCCTTCCCGGCCTGCGGGTGAATCCGGGTGGCAATGGCCGCGCCCCAGACAAATCCCCTGGACGGTCCCGAACCGTAATCATCCACAACACCTTCTCCCAGACACCAGATTCAGCGCAATTGTCCAGTAAAGGTGTGCTGGCCTGCACAGTGAGCGCAGGGGATGAATGCTCCGGCCCTTCTCTACAGGAACTTGGGTGTTCCAGGAAACCTGGATGTTGTGGAAAAACCCTGATGCAGACGAGGCAGCGGGCCTGTGGGAACCAGAAGGGCGGAGCAGGGACAGTTCGTGCGGTTGCCAGGACGAAAAACCCCCACCAAATCAATGGATGGGGGTTCTCAGACAGGGCGCAGGGGACGCGCCCCGGCTTTACTCGTAGCCCAGTTCCCGCAGGGCTTCCGGGTCCTCGCGCCAGCCGTTGATCACGATCACTTCCAGGCCAAGAAAGACCTTGCGGTTCAGGAACACTTCCAGCTGCTTGCGGGCCGCCTGACCAATCTCGCGCAGCTGCTTGCCGCCCGCGCCGATCACCATGCCCTTGTGGGCGTTCTTCTCAACGACGATCTCGCCCTCGATCCGTTGCAGGCCGTCCTCGCGCTCGGTCCAGCGGTTGACACGGGTGGCCACAGCGTAGGGCAGCTCGTCGCGCAGCTTCTTCATGGCCTCCTCGCGGATGATCTCGGCCGCCCACATCTCACGGGTCTGGTCACTGGCCGCGCCGCGCGGGTAGAAGAACGGGTTTTCCGGCAACACGTCCAGAATCTGCTCGCGCAGGGTGGCCACTGCCTCGGGCTGGTTCTGGGCGCTGAGCATGATCTCGCCGGTCTGGCCAGTGCGGCCTTCAAGCAGGGCGCGGTACAGCTTCATGGCCTCTTCCGGGTACTTGGACACATCGAGCTTGTTGCCCACCAGGAACAGCGGCTTGGGCAGATCGCGGATCTGGCGGGCCACCAGCCCGTCCTCGTCGCCGGGCGGGTGACGCAGGTCCACCACCCACAAGATGGCGTCCACGTCGCTCAGGGCGCTGTGGACCTCGTGGTTCATGTACTTGCCCAGCGCGTCCTTGGCCTTGTGCAGGCCCGGCGTGTCCACGAAAACAATCTGATGCGTGTCGGTGGTGTGGATGCCGCGCACGCCGCGCCGGGTGGTCTGCGGGCGCGGGCTGGTGGGGGCAACCTTGGTGTTCAGGAACGAATTGAGCAGGGTGCTCTTACCCACGTTGGGCTTGCCGACAATCGCCACGAAGCCGGAGCGGGTCTGGTCCCCGTCCGTCATGGCAGCCTCAGCGCTGGAGGAGGTGGCATCGTGCGAGGGGGAATCCTCGACCGGATCGGGTGGAAAAAAAGAATCAGTCATCCGGCGCATTATCTCACGCCGGGGCCGCTGCAAAAGGGAGCCAGCGGTGGTGGCCGCGCAGCGCGCCCCGCCTGAGCAGACCGGCGGCGACCTCATCGGCGCCGTTCCTATAGTGGCCGGGGAGTTCGCCCGCCACCACAACCTGTTCATGCGGCGGGGTCTCGGTTGCCCGGCGAAGGCCTCACTGCTGCCGCCCACACCAGCGGGGCGGGCATGAACGTGTGCTGAAAGGCCACGGCACCAAAGTCCGCATCGGGGACAGCGGGGCGTGTTCTGACCCAGGATGACAGAGCGCCGCACTGTGACTCCCAAAGAACATTAAGACTTGATTAAAGAAACGAACATGACAGTCCCCGCGTACTGTAGGGCATGAGAGCCCCTGTCACTTCCGGCCCCGAAGTCAGCCTTCAGGATATGTTCGCGCAGAGCACTGCCGTGATCACCCAGCCCAGCGTGGCCACGTTCGAGCGTTACGAGAAACGCGGCGGCCTCCAGAGCGCCTTCATCTACGTGATGGTGGCCGCCGTCGTCTCGGCCCTGATCGCCGCCCTGTTCTCGTTCTTCCACTCGGACGTGACCTTCTTCGGGCAACTGTTCTCGCGCCTGATTACCATTCCAGTGCAGTTCCTGATCTTTACGGGCGCGGTGTACCTGATCGGCGGCAGTCTGTTCAAAGGCACCGGCACCTACCCGGAGGTCGCCTACACCTTCGCGCTGTTCTTCGTGCCGCTAAGCATCATCGGCACCATCATCGGCATCATCCCGATTCTGGGCTGGCTGGTGTCGTTTGTGATCAGCCTCGTGATGATCTACTTCGGCTATCTGGCCGTGCAGTCCAGCATGAACCTGCGCGAACAGGTGCCCGCGATTGCCACGCTGGTGCTGGCGGGCATTGCCAACTTTGCGGTGGGACTCGTCCTTCTCGCCCTGTTCTAGAAACGAGACAACCAGAAGGGGGCGAAGTCGAACTGACTTCGCCCCCTTCCTGCTGCCGTCTGCACCGGCTACTGGTCCCCGTAGACGTGCACCGCCACCTCCAGTTTGCCCTGGCCGCCGCCAAAGTACGTGCCACGCACCGGAGACACGTCGCTGTATTCGCGCCCGTGACCGATCTTGATATGTTTTTCCAGGGCCAGACAGTCGTTGGTGGGGTCATAGCCCAGCCAGCCGTAGCCGGGAATCAGGCATTCCACCCAGGCGTGGGTGGCCTCCGCGCCGCGCATTTCGCCGCCGCTGTACAGGTAACCGCTGACATAGCGGGCCGGAATGCCCAGCTGCCGCGTGATGCCCAGCATGGCGTGCGTGAAGTCCTGGCACACCCCATGTCCGGTCCGTGCGAACTCGGCCAGCGGGGTACGGACATCGGTGGCGTCAGCGTCGTAGGTAAAGCGGCGGCGCAGGTGGCTGGTCAGCTCCAGCAGAAAGCCGGGCAGGTCGTCGCCGGGGCCGGGCCGGGCCACGCCGAACAGCTCCGGCCACTGGCCGCCCGGCACACGCGGGCTGGGCACCAGAAACTCGGTATTGCGCCCCCGCTCTGGCCGCAACTCGGAAAACGGGACGGGCAGCGGCAGCGTGACCGCGTGGGTGTTCACGATGGCCTGCGCCTCGATCAGCAGGTGGCGGTGGTGTTCGTGCACGTGGACGTGGTGGACGATCGCCCCGAAGTAATCCTTGTGCGAGGTGATCTCGGCGTCCGGCGTGACGTTCAGGTGAAACAGCCGCACGCTCTGGCGCGTCTCGCTGGAGGGATGCAGCCTGACCTGGTTGAAGGAATTCCAGGCGGGTTTGGGGTAGTGATACTCGGTGGTGTGCCGGATTTCGCAGTGCATAAGTCGGAGAACCCTCTAGCGGTTCTGCCGGGCAGTCTGACACGCCCGGGCAGAGCGGGTGCAGCGCAGGGCAGACGAATTCGGAGCCACGAACAGGCTCATTCCTCCTCGAAGTAGGCCGAGGTGATCGCCGCGCCCACGCGGTTGAAGTCCTCCAGCAGCGCCTCGATGCCGGGATCTTCCCTCTCGATGATGTCGGTCACGCGGGCGTATTGCAGCCGGGCCACCAGCCAGCGCGACAGGCGCAGAATTTCCGGGTGCGCGCCGGGGTGGAAGCGGTCAATCTGCTCCAGCGCGTCGTTCAGGTTCACTGCGCTGTAACGCACGCTGCGCGGAAAGTAGTCGTCCAGCAACAGAAACTCGGTGACGCGCATGGGCGTGATGCCGGTGTGCACGCGCTTGCGGTAGGCCTCGTTGGCGCTGGCCCCCTTCAGGGCGCTGACCCAGCGCTGGTCCTGCAGGGCGCGTTCTGCCGGGTCCTTGCGGGCGGCCAGGGCGTCGGCATCCTTGAAGCGGCTCTGCAACACGCGCAGGGTGTTGTCGCCGCGCTCCAGGGTCTGCCCGGCGCGCAGGAAGGACCAGCCCTCGTCGCGCGGCAGGGTGGCAAACGCAATGCCGAAGAAAAACTGCGAGGCGTCGCGGGCCGCCGCGCAGTACTCGAACAGGCCGTCGCGGTCCAGCACGTCGCCGTTCTCGAAGCACAGCGTCAGATACGAGCGGTTCAGGGTCTCCCACATCTCGCTGGGAATGCGGTCGCGCAGGCCACGGGCGTTCTCGCGGGCGCGGGCCAGACTGCTGGCGATGCTCGACGGGTTGTCGCGGTCAAAGGCCATCCATGAGCTGACGCTGCGGGCGTCGAGGCGGCCGTACTTGGCGCGCAGTTGCGCCTCGCCGCCGGTCAGTTCCAGCAGCGGCGTCCAGTATTCGCGGGCGCGGCCCGAAACTTCCAGGCCCGCGTAATAGTTGACGTTCAGCAGGCGGGCGGTATTCTCGGCGCGTTCCATGTAGCGTCCGATCCAGAACAGGTTCTCGGCCAGGCGAGATAACAGAAGCATTATTTGTCTCCCTCCAGCTCGGTCTTTTCCAGTTCCTGCTGGTACGACGTCTGGGCCTGCGACTGGGATTGCCGCTGCGTCTGCGAGCTGCTGCCCGCCTGCTCCTGGGACAGGCGGGGGTGGGACAGGTCCGCATCGTCAATTTGCACCGGTTCACGGGTGCCCGCCAGCGTGGGATCGGGATCCGGCATAACCTCCAGCACCACGTCGTCCGGCACCGGCAGGTCGATGGGCACCACACCGATGCCGCCTTGAAACTGGGTCTGGGCGTGCTGACCGTCACCGTGCATGATCTGGCTCAGGCCCTGCGGGGCCACCGGGCCGTCGTGGTCCAGCACCCAGGTGTCCTTGCTGCCGCCACCCTGCGAGGAATTGACCACCAGACTGCCGCGCCGCAGCGCCACGCGGGTCAGACCGCCGGGCACGATGGTCACCTCATCCTTGCCGCACAGGATGTACGGGCGCAGGTCGATGTGCGCGCCCTCAAATTCACTGCTGTCGGGGTAGAACGTCGGGTGGCGCGACAGGCCCACCACCGGCTGCCCGATAAAGTCGCGCGGATTGGCCCGCACCTTGACCAGAAAGTCCGCCACCTCCTCCTCGGTGGCCGAGGGGCCGATCAGCATGCCGTAGCCGCCGGCCTCACCCACCGCCTTGATCACCATGTTCGCGGCGTTGGCCATGATGTGTTCGAAGTGATCCGGATCGGTGCCCAGGAAGGTGGGAACGTTGTTCAGCAGCGGGTCCTCGTTCAGGTAGTAGCGGATCATGTCCGGGACGTAGGCGTACACGGCCTTATCGTCGGCCACCCCGGTGCCCACCGCGTTGGCAATGGCCACCCGACCCTGGCGGTAGACCTCGATCAGCCCTGACACGCCCAGCGAACTGTCGCGGCGGAAGGCCAGCGGATCGATAAAGTCGTCGTCGATGCGGCGGTAGATCACGTCCACCTGCTGTCGACCACCGGTGGTCCGCATCCAGACCCGGCCCGAATCCACGAACAGGTCGCGGCCCTCGACCAGCTCCACGCCCATCTGCTGGGCGAGGTAGGCGTGCTCGAAGTACGCGCTGTTGTACATGCCCGGCGTCAGCAACACCACCGTGCCGTTGTCACGCGGGCTGACCGATTGCAGCAGCGTCAGCAGCGAGGTGGCGTAATGCTGCACCGAACGCACGCCCTGGCCCTCGAACATGCGCGGGTAGATGCGGCGCATGGCGTCGCGGTTGGACAGCAGATACGACACGCCGCTGGGCGAGCGCAGGTTGTCCTCCAGCACCAGGTACTCGCCCTTCTCGTCGCGGATCAGGTCCGTGCCGACGATGTGGGTGTACAGCTCGCCGGGCGGCGTGACGCCGTGGACCTCGCGCCGGAAGTGGGCCGAGGTGTAGACCAGCTCGCTGGGAATCACGCCGTCCCCGAGAATCTGCGCGTCGCCGTAGATGTCGTTCAGAAAGAGGTTCAGTGCCCTGACGCGCTGGGTCAGCCCCGCCTCGACGTGCGCCCACTCCGACGCCGGAATAACGCGCGGCACGGGATCAAAGGGAAAGGTTCGTTCGGTGCCCTTGGAGTCGCCGTAGACGGTGAACGTGATGCCCTGGTTGCGAAAGGCCAGGTCCAGCATGCCGTGCCGCCGCTGGAACTCGGGGACGCCCAGCAGATCGATGTACTGCTCCAGACCCTGATAGTGCGGACGCACCCTGCCGTCCGCCGCGTACATCTCGTCAAAAAAGCTGTCACCTGGCTCATATTTCACGCGCCCTGTCCCCCTTATGTCGTGCCGTTGAATGCCCGCAGGATAGCGGCTGGGCGCACAAGAGAAAGGCCGTGGGGCTAGGTGAACCCCTTAGAAACAGCGCAGCTGGGTCAGACGGGCGAACGGCGCGGGCCTCGCCTCTCTATTCACCCGCAGCCGCAGGTACGGCGCCCTGCTCCCCGAACGCCGCTTCCAGGCGCGGCAGCAACCGGCCCTCGTGGGCGCGGGAGGCACGCAGCAGGGCATTCTTGACGGCGGTGGCGTCGGCGCTGCCGTGCCCGATAAACGCCAGCCCCCTGACGCCGATCAGGATGCTGGCCCCGTAGGTGCTGGGGTCCAACCGGTCGGCCAGGCCGCGCAGCGACGTGCGGACCAGCAGGCCGCCCAGCCTGCTCTTCAGGCCGCTGTTCAGGGCGTCCCTGATCCAGCCGAACATGACCCTGGCCTCGCCCTCGGCCAGCTTGAGCACCACGTTGCCGGTAAAGCCGTCGGTGACGACAATGTCGGTGGTGCCCAGGAAGATGTCTCGGCCCTCCACATTGCCGTGGAAGTTGATGCCGTTGCCGTGCAGCGCGCGCAGCAGGGCGTGGGCCTCCAGCACCAGGGCGCTGCCCTTGTGGTCCTCCTCGCCAATCGAGAGCAGGCCCACCGTGGGGTTGTCCCGGCCTTCCAGCACCTTGAGGTACACCGTGGACAGCCGCGCCCACTGCACGAGGTAGCTGGCCTTCACATCCGCGTTGGCCCCGGCGTCGAGCAGCGTGGTCATGCCCCCGCGCGCGGGCATGTGGGTCAGGATGGCCGGACGCTCGACGCCCCGGATGCGCCCGAAAGTCAGCAGCGCCGAGGCCATCGTGGCGCCGCTGTGGCCCATGCTGACAGCGGCGGCGGCGTGTCCGTCCTTGACCAGCCGGGTGCAGACGTTGATGCTGGCCCCGCTGCGGCCCCTCACGTCAGTGGCGTGTTCGTCCATGCCGACCACGTCGGGGGCGTCCACGATCTCCAGCGGCAGGCCCGCGCTGCCTTGAAACTTGCCCAGTTCGGCGTGCAGGGCCACCCGGTCACCCACCAGCAGCACCCGGACCCCGCCGCGTGCGGCCAGAACCGCACCTTCCACGTTGGGCGGCGCGCCGTGGTCCCCGCCCGCCGCGTCCAGCGCGATGGGCAGACTGGCCGCAGAAGCCCCGGCCTCAGCGCTCATCGTTTTCGGCCAGTGCGGCGGTCAGGTAAAAGGGCCGGGTTTCGGGTGACTTGACCTCTGCTCCCCGCTGTTCGCTGGGCAGGCGGTAGCCAGGGCGCTCAATCTGGGCGCGCAGGTCTCCCAGGTCCACGTACAGGTCAGCGGCGTTGCGCAGTTCGTAGCTGGTCATCTCCGGAATGCTGGCCACGATCACCCGCTTGCCGCGTGCCCGCAACACCTCCACCGGGCGCTCGAAATCGCCGTCGCCAGTAAGCAGGACGGCGGTGTCGTACAGCGCGGTGGTGGTCAGCAGATCGGTGACGATCTCGATGTCTAGACTCGCGCGGCGGGACGGGTCACCGTTCTCGTCGGTGCTCTCGCGCAGAGGACGGGTGCGGACGGTGTAGCCCATGTAGGTCAGTGCGTCGGTGAAACGGCGCTGCTTGTCGTCGATGGGCATGGGCACGGCCGTGTAATAAAAGGCGTTGTAGAGGGTGCCCTGTCCAGCAAAATGGTCCAGAATCTTGCGGTGGTCAAAGTTCCACCCCAGCCGCTTGGCCGCCGCGTAGACATTGGCCCCGTCAATAAAAAGTGCAATCCGTTTTGAATGTTCCATCATCATGTCTCCCGATCCGTACTGCTCAATATGTCCGGCGGTCTTGCCCCGGCATCCCGGCAGAATACCGGACGGGGGGCAGCCCGCTCAACGCACCCGCCGCCTACCCCTGGCGCGGAATCCGGGGAAAGATGCCGGGGGTGTGCAGCGCCTCCCAGACCTCCGCACGCAGCCGGGCCAGCTGAACGCCCCGGTAGTCGTCCGGCAGCCGGTCCAGATACCGGACGGCCTTGTGGAAGTTGCGGTGGGTCAGGCTGCCGTGGTGCCAGCGCTTGTGCAGGGCCGCCGCCAGCAGAATCAGCGCCTGCAAAAAGGCGCGGTCCTGGCCGCCGGCCTCCAGCCACGGCTCCTCCCAGGCCTCGTGCGCCTCCCACCACTGCCCGGCATCGAACAGACGCGCCCCGGCCTCGAAGGCCTGTTGGTCGGCGGCGGTGAACATGGCCCCAGCCTACCCCGACCGGGGGCCGCGCACGAACGTGGCCCAGCCCACTGCGGATGAATAACGCCTTAGCCGCTGCCCATGCCCGGCAAATCCATCCCGAGGCCAGGAGGGGTATAGTTTTTTTCATGAAGCCTCTGGAACTGACTGATACCAATTTTAACGACGAGATCGCCAGCGGATTGACGCTCGTCGACTTCTGGGCCCCGTGGTGCGGCCCCTGCCGCATCATCGCCCCCGTGATCGAGGAACTGGCCGGGCAGTACGAGGGCCGGGTCAAGATCGGCAAGGTCAACGTGGACGAGAATCCCGTAACCCAGGGCCAGTACCGCGTCATGAGCATCCCCACGCTGATCCTGTTCAAGGATGGCCAGCCGGTGGAAGGCGTGGTGGGCGCCCAGCCCAAACGCGCGTTTGAAACCCTGCTGGACAAGCACATCGGAACGGCCGCCGCCACCAGCGACAGCAACGCCGTCAGCGCCAACTAAAACCCCCATTCAGCAAAAAGCTACCCGCGAAAACAGGGTGGCTTTTTGCGGTCTCAGAAGCGGACGACGGCGGGCGGGGTCCAGGCGTGCAGGGCCTCGCTCAGGAGGATCTCGCCGTCCGGCCACTCGCCGTGGCCGCTGTCCACGTTGATGTGTCCCGCCTCGCCCGCCGAGACCGCAGAGGCTCCCCAGGCCCCGGCCAGCGCCTCAGCGCGTTCTGGTGTGCAGTACGGATCGTTCTCGCTGTAGACGAGCAGTGCCGGGAACGGCAGGGCCTCCAGCGGCAGCGGGGCCAGGGCCAGAAGCTCGGGATGCAGGTCAGCCATGCCCGGCTGCCCCGGATCGGCGGGGGCCACCAGCAGGGCGCCGCGCACCCGGTCCTCGGCGCCGAACAGCCGCGCCCAGTGGGCCACTGTCGCCACCCCCGCCGAGTGCGCCACCAGCACCAGTTCGCCCGGCGTGGCTCCGACCACTTCGTGCAGGCGAGCGGCCCAGACCTCCGGCAGCGGATGGTCCGGGTCATCCTGCTGCACGCGCCCGGCACCGAACCTGTGCTGCCACAGCGTCTGCCAGTGCCCAGGGCCGCTGTCTCCCAGGCCGGGCACGATGATCAGGGTAGGCGTCATGGGGCAGAGCGTAGCAGGCAGGGCAGGCAAACGCAGGATGCAATAGAGACTGAGGCGAAAGGACTGGGAAGTCGGGCCGTCTCCATCTGAAAAGCCTCAGCGCGTGGTCAGGGCTTCAGGTAGGGTGCTTCTCCTTCAAGGGGTCAGCTCTGGCCCAGCAACTTCCGCACTGCGAAGCGCACACGGCCCAGGTTGGCAACCTCATCGAAAGCGGTCAGCAGCACCTGATTGCCGTGGGGGGTCAGCAGCACCGGGCCGCTGTCCACGTCCAGCACCATCTCCTGCCAGGTGTCGCTGTCCAGCTGGCTTTGCAGGCTGCCGATCACGGCGCGACCGGCGGCCACCAGCCCCACCTCGCCGCCCAGGTGCCCTTCCTGAATGCCGGCGCTGGCCACCACCTCACCCGCCTGACCCACCAGAATGGAATGGCGGACCCCGCGCACGTTCAGCAGCGAGGCGATCACGAGCGGTCCACGCGCGGCAAGTTGTCGATGTCCAGGGCCAGCTTCGCCAGCGCCTGCTGGGCACTGCGGGTGTCGCTGCTGCGGATCAGGGCCAGGCCCATCATGAAGTCGCCCACGGCTAGCGCCACCACCTCGATCCGGTCAGTGGTAAATGCCAGCCGGGTCACCTCGCCGGAGCCCAGGCGGCGGCCCGTACGGTCCAGGCTGGTCCTGAGCGAGGCGAGTTCGGCGGCCAGCACCTCGCCGCCGTCGCCGTAGGACTCCACCGGCAGACCATCGGGGCCTACCAGGGCGCTGGCCACCACGCCAGGAAGACTGCTCAGGGCATCAAGTTTCACAGCGTTTGCTCCAGTCGGCGGGCGGCCTCACGGCCATACAGGCGGGCCTGACCCAGGTTGCTGCGGGCGTCCAGAGCCAGCAGCAGAAAGTAGTCGGCATGGATGGGTTGCAGGTACACGCTCAGGCGTTCGCCGCGCAGGTACAGTTCACGGGGCTGCCCGGCGCCCAGGGTCTGGGTGTAGGCGTGGCCGGCCGCCTGAAGCAGGCCGGCGTGTTCGGCAATCAGCAGGTTGAGATCCGTGTCGGTGGTGGCGTGGCCCTCGATCAGCAGGCCGTCCAGCCCACCGATGGCCGCCGCCCACGCGCCGTCCACATCTTTGACCAGTTGGGTGAGGTGAGCAAGCATTCTGAACCCATGATAGGAACGGTCCCTTTCAAATCACGCACAAGTGCACACACTGCCGAGACAGGCAGGACCATGCGCGGATACCGGGCGTACAGGACGGCGAAACCGCAGCTCAGACATCTGTCTCTCCATAGGCGAATTCCCTCCTTTATGAACTGCGTCACCTCTTCTTTCCCCGCAAGGCAGAGGACAGCGTGGGCCGCAATCTGACGCCGCACAGACTCAGCCCTGGCCGCCCGCCTCTTTTCCATTTCCTGCTGCCGTCAGGCAATTCAGTGGCGAGGCCATCCGTTGACCCCAGACGCACAGCACCCCGCCAATGCCGACCGGAAGGCCGCCCATCCAGCCAGGCGAATCACCGTCTTTGCCGGTATTTTCGGGTACAATGGGGGCATTGAGGGAAGCCCTTCGGCGGAGCGATTTTCATTACGCATATGACATAATATGCTAGAATTGTTTCACTCCTGGCAGCCGCGCCAGGCCTCCATCACCCCAACACTGCCGGGCGGATCTTTCGCCGCCCCGACTGGAGCCACATGACTGGAATTCATCCTGTTGACATCACCAGCGAAGTCAAGACCAACTTCATCACCTACGCCATGAATGTAATCGTGGACCGTGCGCTGCCCGACGTCCGCGACGGCCTCAAGCCGGTGCAGCGCCGGATCATGTACGCCATGATGCTCGAGGGGCTGTACAGCAACCAGAAGCACGCCAAGTCCGCCTCCGTGGTCGGCGAGGTCATGAAAAAGTACCACCCGCACGGCGACTCGTCGATCTACGACGCCATGGTGCGCCTGGGCCAGTGGTGGAACATCCGCTATCCCCTGGTGCATCCGCAGGGCAACTTCGGCAGCATCGACGGCGATCCGCCCGCCGCCATGCGCTACACCGAGGCCCGCATGACCAAGGTGGCCGAGGAAGTGCTGGCGGACCTCGAGAAAGAAACCGTCGACATGCGCCCCAACTACGACGACACCACGGTTCAGCCCTCTGTGCTGCCCTCGGCGGTGCCCAACCTGCTGATCAACGGCGCCACCGGCATCGCCGTGGGGATGGCAACCAACATTCCGCCGCACAACCTGACCGAGATCTGCAACGGGCTGCTGGCGATGGTGGACAAGCCGGAAATCACGCTGGATGAGATGATGGAACACGTTCAGGGACCGGATTTTCCCACGGGCGGGCGCATTAGCAAGATGGGCATCCGCGAGGCCTACGCCACCGGGCACTCGGGCCTGAAGGTGCGCGGCAAGGCCCGCATCGAGGAAAAGAACGGGCGCAACCAGATCATCATTTCCGAGATTCCGTATCAGGTGAACAAGACCAACCTGATCCAGACCATCAGCGCAATGTACAAGGCGGGCAAGATTCCCGACATCTCGGCCCTGCGCGACGAGTCGGACCGCAAGGACCCGGTGCGCGTGGTGATCGAGCTCAAGCGCGGCGCCATTCCCACGCTGGTGCTGAACCAGCTGTACAAATACACGCAGCTGCAGGGCACGTTCACGGTGATCAACCTGAGCATCGTGAACGGCGAGCCGCGCGTGCTGCCGCTGGTGGACACCATGCGCTACTTCCTGGCCCACCGTCAGGACGTGGTGACGCGCCGTACCGTCTACGAACTGAAGAAGGCCGAGGAACGCGCCCACATTCTGGAAGGGCTCCTGAAAGCGCTGGACGACATCGACGAGGTTATTGCCCGCATCCGCGCCAGCAACACCAGCGCCGAGGCGAGAGACGCGCTGATGCAGCGCTTCACCCTGTCCGAGATTCAGGCACAGGCGATTCTGGACATGCGCCTGCAGCGTCTGGTGGGTCTGGAGCGCGAGAAGATCCAGGGTGAGTACGACGAACTGAGCGTCACCATTGCCCGCCTGCGCTCGATCCTGGGCGACGAGAAACTGTTGTGGCGCGAGATCAAGAAGGAGATCCGCGACATCCGTGACCGCTACGGCGACGAGCGGCGCAGCACCATCAGCGTGCTGGAAGACGACATTTCCAAGGAAGACCTGATCGCGGTCGAGGACATGGTCATCACCATGACCAAGGCCGGGTACCTCAAGCGCACTAACCTGACCTCGTACCGTGAGCAGAAACGCGGTGGGCGCGGGGCCTCGGGCGGCAAGCTGCGCGAGGAGGACATCAACACCCGCGTCTTCGTGGGCAGCACGCACGACTTCCTGCTGTTCTTCACCGATCAGGGCCGCGTGTTCCACGAGAAGATCTACGATCTGCCGGAAGCCGGGCGCGACGCCAAGGGCACCCACATCCGCAACCTGCTGCCGGGCCTGCGCGACGACGAGAACATCGCCAGCGTGCTGAGCGTGAAGAGCTTCGAGGAGAAGGGCTGCTTCATCTTCGCCACCCGCAAGGGTGTGGTCAAGAAGACCATGATTACCGACTACGGCAACATCACGTCCGCCGGACTGATCGCCATCAATCTGCAGAACGGGGACGAATTGATTAGCGTGGGCATCGTGCAGGATGATGACCATGTGGTCCTGGCCACGCGCAACGGCAAGGCCATGCGCTTCCAGAGCGGTGAGGTGCGCGACACCGGACGCGCCACCCAGGGCGTGATCGGCATCCGGTTGCGTGAGGGCGAGGACGACGCCGTGGTCAGCATGGCCCTGGTGCCCGGCGGCGACGACACCAGCGAGTTGCTGTCGGTCAGCGAGTTCGGCCTGGGCAAGCGCACGCCGGTGGGCGACTACCCGGCCAAGGGACGCGGCGGCATGGGCGTGATCACGCTGGACGTGACCGACAAGACTGGCAGACTGGTCACCCTGGCCCGCGTGGCAGGCGACGAGGAACTGATGGTGCTGACCGAGAAGGGCACGGTTATCCGAACCCGCGTCGAGGAAGTGCGCGTCACCGGGCGCAACGCCCAGGGCGTCAAGGTCATCAACATCGGCGACAAGGACAGCGTGATCAGCGCCTTCCCCATCCGCCGCGAAGATGAGGTCTGAGCCGCAGCTCGGGCCACTAGGGATTTAACCCACAGTTTACCGGGAGACGGGAGAACAGGCGTCCGGGGCACCCAGCTCCGGACGCTTTTTCCGGTTCCCGGTCTCGGAAATTCCGCCCATCAGTCGGTCCCCTCCATATTTTCCGCGCGATCCACCCTGCCCATTGAACCTTCTCGACGCGCCAGCCGTACCGTCAATGAAGCCGGAGTGAGAGCACCTGAAAGGCTAGGAACGAGGTTGTGGGCGTACAGGAGGGGTTTTTTGAGCGTCAGCCGCACATCAGGCTTTGTCAGCTAAACACTGTTTAAAGAAACAAAAGTGTTTACAAAATTGTAGAGATGGGTTACACTGTAAGCACGTCGGGAATGGCCCCGACCTCCCCATCTTCCCAGCCCGCCTCAGGAGGCGACCACAATGACCCAGACCCAACTGACCAACACTGCCCGCACCTTCGTCGACACCGTGACCTACCGCCCCGGCGCCGTAATTCTGTACCCCGGCAAGAGCGACATGCTGTACCGCGTCGCCAGTGGCCTGGTGCGCGTGCATACCATGGACGACGACGGCAACGGCCTGACCCTGCGTTACGTCAAGCCCGGCGAGTACTTCGGTGAGGAAGCCCTGGCCGGCGTGAACCGCGCCTACTTCGCGGAAGCCGTGACCGACAGCAGCATCGACGTGATCAATCCCGCCCTGATGAGCGCCGAGGACAACCTCGTCGTGACCACGCATCTGGTCAAGACGCTGGAACGGGCCTACGAGAGCATCTACCGTCTGGTCGGCAAGCGACTGCGTGCCCGCATTGCCGGCGAGCTGCTGGAGCTGAGGGACACGGCCCTCGCCACGCAGACCGAGAACGGCGAGACCATGATCTACGCCACCCACGACGAACTGGCCGCCGCCGTCGGCAGCGTGCGCGAGACCGTCACCAAGGTGGTGGGCGAGCTGAGCCGCGAAGGCGTGATCAGCGCGGGCTACGGCAAGATCACCCTCAAGGATGAGAAGGCGCTGGCGACCATCGCTGCCGCGTAACCCCCGCAAACTGCGCCGCCCTGGATAGATTCCAGGGCGGCTTTTTTGTCTTGCGGCACTCGCTTTACAGTCGTGTCGAAGCACTGCGTTGGGTGCCCATTCAGCCTTACGCCATCGGCAGTTCAACCATTCCCGTTGCGTTTTCCTCGCCCCTACCTTCCATACGCGCCGTGACCGCCAGCCCGGTCGGTGTCTGCGCCAGCCCGCCCTCTGCCGTTTCGCGCAGTTCAGCGGGCATCATGCGGCCCACCGAGGCCATCGCGCCCAGCACCTCGTCGGGGGGGATGAAGGATTCCAGCTGCGCCAGTGCCAGTTGCGCCGCGCTGACGGCGTGGACGGCGTAAAAGGCGTTGCGGCTAACACACGGCACTTCCACATAGCCGCCCACCGGATCGCAGACCAGCCCGATGGTGTTCATCAGGGCCATGCTGGCGGCCTGCACGGCGGCGCGGGGGGTGCCGCCCAGCAACTCCACAACCGCGGCGGCGGCCATCGCCGCACTGGAGCCGATCTCGGCCTGGCAGCCGCCCGCCGCACCGGAAATGAACATGCGCTTGCTGATGGCCTTGCCCACGCCGGCGGCCAGAATCATGGGGGCCACCAGTTTGTCATCGCTGATGCCCAGATGATCGGCCACGCCCAGCAGCGCGCCGGGAATGGTGCCCGCGCTGCCTGCCGTGGGCGCGGCGACGATGCGGCCCATGCGGGCGTTCTCCTCATTGACGGCCATCGCGTAGGCCTGAACGCGACGGATCAGCGGAGCGTTCAGGGCGTCAGGCGCGTCCCACAGGCCCTTGGCATTCCAGCCCACCATGCCGGTGATGCTTTTGGCGCTGCTGTTCAGGCCGCGTTCGATGCTGTCACGCATCTCGCGGATGCGGCGGGCCATCTCGTCGCGGATGTCCTGGGGGTCAAGGCCGGTTTCCTGGCAGTCGCGCTCCAGCACCCAGGCCGAGGCCGGAGCAGGCGCGTTCATCAGGGCTTCGAGGGTCGTCATGGCATCCACCTCCAGGGCGGCAAGGGGCGAGTCAGGTCTACAAAAAGTAGCGTTCAGGACAGTCTAACGCGCCCTGCCAAGTCCCCTAGGCATCTGCCTCACTATCGTCCGGTCTCCAGGGACGGGTTCAGCAGCGCAGGGCCTGTCCGATTCCCTGACCCAGAGGAGGCATTTAACAGGCTGTATGCAGCAAAGCCTGACGTCAGCCCCAGCGCCGGCCCATCAGGTCCCACTTACCTTCCCAGATGCCGGCCGGGATGCTGTCCGGATGTAGCAGCCCCTGAAGGTCGCGCTCGCTGAGTTCAGCGTACTCGCCCACATCCAGATTGCCCAGCCAGTACCCGCCCACGCGGTAGCGCATCAGGCGGCCCACCGGGTGGCCGATGGCCTCCAGCATGCGGCGCACCTGATGCTTGCGGCCCTCGCCCAGCGTGATGAATGCGCCGTCGCTGGCCGGAGTGGCGCTGAGGGCCGTGGACAGCCCATCTTCCAGCATCACGCCCTTGAGCAATTTGTCCAGCTCAGCCTGCGTGGGGGGCATCTCGCCGTGCGTCCAGGCGCGGTAGGCCTTCTCGTGGCCGTAGCGCGGGTGGGTCAGGGTCAGGGTCAGGTCCCCGTCGGTGGTAAGGAGCAGCAGCCCTTCGGAATCCCGGTCCAGCCGTCCGATGGGGTGCAGGCCTGGAACAGGAGGCATGGCATCCAGCACGTTCTTGCGCCCGTACTCGTCACTGGCCGTGGTGACGTAGCCGCGCGGCTTGTACAGCGCGTAGGTGACCTTCTGCACCGCGCCCGTGTCCAGCAGCTGTCCGTCCAGCCGGATATCGTCGGCGTCGGTCACGGTCTGGCCCAGCGCGGCCACCACCCCGTTGACCTGCACGCGGCCCGCCCTGATCAGTTCCTCTGCGGCGCGGCGCGAGGCCACCCCGGCGCGGGCCAGCCGCTTTTGCAGTCTCTCGCCGCTCATGGCTCCACCTTAGCGGACCTGCGGCGCGATGGTGCCGCGAGGATCGCAACCACCGCCAGCAGCAACAGCACACCCGAGAGGGCCAGCATCAGCGTGCGCACGGTGGGGGGCAGGGCCCCGTCCCGCAGGGCCGCCGGCAGCAGCGCGGCCACGGTCAGCAGGTTGCCCCCGGCCAGCCCGCCCACCTTGACTGCGTCCGGCGCGAATCCCGCCGCCACCTGAAACGCGCCCCAGGCCAGCACCAGTCCGCCGGCCACGCGCGGCAGCCACAGCGGCGCAACCCCCAGCGTACCGGCCAGAACAGGTGGCAGAAAGTACAACAGCAGCCCCAGCGGAATGAACAGCAGGGCGGTCAACCAGAACGAGGCACGCAGCACACCCGGTAGTTTAGGCGGTTGCCAGTCGTGCAGTGCAGCAGGGGGGGAACAGTCGGCGAACCTGCTGCCTGTCGCCACTCACCTTCACCCGCCACATTGCAACCTCTACACTCCGCCCATGCCCGTGATTGCCGTTGACAAACCGCTGCACCTGACCTCGCACGACGTGGTGAACCGCGCCCGCCGCGCCCGCAAGACCAAGCGGGTGGGGCACACCGGTACCCTTGACCCGCTGGCCACCGGGGTGCTGGTGCTGGCCGTGGACGACAGCACCAAGGTGGTGCAGTTCATGGAGGCCGACAGCAAGGACTATCTGGCCTGGATCAGCCTGGGCGCAGGCACCCCGACGCTGGACGCCGAGGGGCCGATCAATCAAACGGCGGACGTGCCGCCGCTGGACGCTGAAGAAATCAGGGCCATGCTGGGCCAGTTTACCGGCCCCCAGCAGCAGATTCCCCCACAGTACAGCGCCATTCAGGTGGGGGGACAGCGGGCCTACGCGGTGGCGCGGGCCGGGGGCGAGCTGAAGTTGCCCGCCCGCGACGTGATGATCCACTCGCTGGACCTGCTGGGCGTCTATGGCCGCGTGCAGGACGCCCCGCGCACCTTCGAGCCGCAGGGCTGGAACCCCGCCGAAACAGGCCTGACCTTCACCCTGCCCGATGCGCTGGGCGACTTTCCCACCATGCTGCTGCGCGCCAGCGTGGGCAGCGGCACGTACCTGCGTTCGCTGGCACGGGATGTGGGCACGGCGCTGGGTTTGCCCGCCCACCTGTCGGGTCTGGTGCGGACGCGGGTGGGCCGCTACAGCCTCTCGGACGCAGTGACGCTGGAAGATCTGGCAGAGGCTTCCGGCCTCCCCGATCTGGCCGCGCTGGACTTCCCACGCATCGAGGCCGACGTGCAGATGGCCCGCGAGCTGCGCCAGGGCAAGCGCCCCCGGCGGTCAGAAGTCGGGCGGCATGTGGTCACGCTGGACGGCGAGCTGGTGGCCGTGGTGGACGGCGACGGGGAGCAGTTGAAGGTGGTGCGGGCGTGGGCCTGAGCGCCCCACACAAGACATTCCTGGGCATTACTGAGGTGGAGCCACCTCTGCCTGCACCGCGCCGATGCCTTCCAGCCCGCCCGCAATCCGGACCAGCAACTCGTCCTGCAACGCCGGGGCGATGAACTGAATCCCCACGGGCAGCCGCTTGCCATCCACCTGTTCGAATCCGGCAGGGACGCTCAGGGCCGGCAGCCCCGCGAGGTTGACTGCCACGGTGTCCACGTCGGCGGCGTACATGGTCAGCGGATCGCTCATCTTCTCGCCCAGGCGGAAGGCGGGAAAGGGGCTGGTGGGCGTGACCAGCACGTCGAACTGACCGAAGGCGGCGCGGAATTCATCCGCGATCAGTCGGCGCACGCGGGTGGCCTTGCTGTAATAGGCGTCGTAGTAGCCGCTGCTCAGGGCGTAGGTGCCGATCATGATGCGGCGCTGCACCTCGCGTCCGAAGCCGCGCTCACGGGTGCGGGTCATGCTGCCCAGCACGTCGCCGCCCGGCTCACGGGTGCCGTAGACCATGCCGTCATAGCGGGCCAGGTTGCTGCTGGCCTCGGGCATGGAGATCAGGTAATACGTGGCAATGGCGTGTTTCAGGGCCGGCAGGCTGACCTCGCCCACGCTGGCCCCCGCGCCTCGCAGGGCGTCCAGCGTGGCGTCCAGCACGGCACCCACCCCCACTGTGTTGCCGCCCAGGCTCTCGGTAATCACGCCCACGCGCAGACCGCGCAGATCCTCGGGTGTTCCGGCAGTGAAGACGGGGGGCGCGTCCAGGCTGGTGGCGTCACGCGGATCGTGTCCGGCAATCACGTTCATTAGCAGCGCCAGATCAGTGGCGTGGCGGGCCAGCGGCCCGATCTGGTCCAGGCTGCTGGCGTGGGCCACCAGCCCGTAGCGGCTGACCCGCCCGTAGGTGGGCTTCAGGCCGTATACGCCGCACAGCGCCGCCGGCTGCCGCACCGAGCCGCCCGTGTCGCTGCCCAGGCTGACGGGGGTCAGGCCCGCCGCCACCACCGCCGCGCTGCCGCTGCTGGTGCCGCCGGTCACCCGCGCTGTGTCCCAGGGATTCAGCGTCGGGCCGAAGGCGCTGCTCTCGCCGGAGCTGCCCATTGCGAACTCGTCCATGTTGGCCTTGCCCACGATCACCGCACCCGCCGACATCAGGCGCTGCACGGCGGTGGCGGTGTACGGGCTGACGTAGTGTTCCAGCATCCGGCTGCCGCAGGTGGTGCGCGTGCCCGTCAGGTTGAGGTTGTCCTTGATGATGATCGGCAAGCCTGCCAGAGGCAAGGTTTCCCCCGCCTCCAGCCGGCTCTGCACCGCCGCCGCCTGCACCCCGGCCTGATCATTCAGGCTGATCAGTGCGTTCAGTTGACCTGCCGCGTCGGCACGGGTCCGGGCCGCGTCCAGCAGGTCGGCGGGCGTGGTTTCACCCAGCTGCACGGCGCGGATAAATTCGGAAGCAGAGTGGGCATGGGTGGGCGGCAGCGACATACCGGGCCAGTGTAGCGGGGCGGCCATGTACCGGAGAGGACCTGCCTGAGATATTGGCACCCAGCTCTACCCAGCAAGCACTGGGCAGACGGGCACCGCCGCCTCGACACATTCCACTTGCGTCTTTCTGCCCTGCGCTGGGGCGGGGTCAGCAGTCAAGATGAGAAGTTTTATAGAGTTGTGTAAGTAAGGGTGACATATAGTGTGCGGCATGCAGGCAGCGGGGACGCCTAACTGGCCTTTCGGCCTGCTGACGGACGTGGGCCGTCAGCGACAAGGTGGGGTGAACCAGGACGCTGCCATGGCCGTGGACCTTCCGCAAGGCGGGCTGTTCGCGGTGGCCGACGGCATGGGGGGCCACGCGGCGGGCGAGCTGGCTGCCACCCTGGCACTGGACGCCCTGAGCCTGCACTACCTGTCGCAGCGCTCCTCCCCGCCCACGCGGCTGGCCGAGGCCGTGCAGGCCGCCAACGTGGCCGTCCTGCGGCACGCGGTGGGCGAGTACGTGGGCATGGGCACCACCCTGATCGCCGCGCTGATTGACCGCGGCGCACTGCTGATCGCGCATGTCGGTGACTCGCGGGCCTACCTGCTGCGCGGCGGCGCCCTGTACCGGCTGACCGAGGACCATTCCTGGGTCAGCGAGCAGGTCCGGCTGGGCCACCTGTCCGAGGACGAGGCGCGCAATCACCAGTGGCGCAGCGTGGTCAGCAACGCGCTGGGCGGCGAGGAACGCGTGCGGCTGGAACTGTTCGGGCTGCAGCTGTGCGCCGGGGACCGGCTGCTGCTGTGCAGCGACGGCCTCAGCAGCGTGGTCAGTGACCAGCGGCTGCTGGAGCTGCTGGCCCGTCCGCTGGCCCCGGCGTCCTGCACCCGCTGCCTGATCGATGCCGCCAACGACGCGGGCGGTCCCGACAACATCACGGCGCTGGTGGTGGACGTTCGCCAGAACCTGCGGCTGCCCGTCTACCCCCTGCCCAGCCCAGCGCACGAGGGCCCTGAATACGTGGACGCAGTGCTCAGTCTGCAGCGCGGCAGCAGCCTGGTCACCTACCTGCTGCTGATGATCGCGTATTTTACCCTGCTGGGGGTGATGCTGATGCCCGCCCAGCGCCTGATGCTGGCCGTAACCGGCACCACCCTGCTGCTGGGCATTCTGCTGTTTCAGCGCCTGAATCTGGTGCGCCGGGCCAGCCGCCCGTTAGACGCGCCCAGTGCGGTGCTGGCCCATCTGCTGGGTGGGGCGCGTCCAGGGCATGGAACCGCCGCCAAATACTCTCCCCGTGACCCTGATACCGGCACCGGCGGCAGCTGAGGCACCTGAGAAGTGCGGTCCTCTTCCCCGACAGCTGGGACCAGCGCAGGCGGACAGGTATGCTCTGGGTATGAAAGAGATTGTGCAGACCGCCGACGCCCCCGCCGCCATCGGGCCTTACAGCCAGGCCGTCACGTTCGGCAACCTGGTGGTCACCAGCGGGCAGATTCCGCTGACGCCGGATGGCCAGCTCGTGGAGGGCGGCATTGCCGAGCAGACCGAACAGGTTCTGCAGAACCTGCGGGCCGTGCTGCGCGCGGCGGGCACTGATCTGGAGCGCGTGGTCAAGACCACCGTGTTTCTGGCGGACATGAACGAATTCGGCGAAATGAACGCCGTCTACGAGCGTCACTTTCTCGCGCCCGCCCCGGCCCGCAGCACCGTTCAGGTGGCAAGGTTGCCCCGCGACGTGCGGGTAGAGATCGAGGTTCTGGCCGAACTGCACTGAGGCCGCATAGAGGATCACCGAGAGCCGCCCGGGGTCCAGGGAGCCGGAGCCATCAGGGACGGACCGCCAGAAGATGTTCCTCCTGGCGGTCCGTCCTTCGCTCTCTGGCCGGCAGGCAAATGCCCTGGGCCCTTTGTGCCTCAACTCTCGACGCCCCGGCACCGGGCGTGACATGCTGCGGCCAATGGTCGTCCTTCCCGTCCGCTTCGAGCGCAGCCCCCGCCTTCACCCCATGCTCAGTGAGGACACGTTTCCCGTGGGCACGCGGGTGGTTGTGCAGGGCAAGCGCGGGCCGGAGGTGGCGACTGTGCGCGGCGAGCCGGGACAGGCGAAAAACAATGAGCGCTACGGCGCGGTGCTGCGCGCGGCCACACCGGACGATCTGACGCGCTGGGACGACCTGCACCGCACGGGCGAGGACCTGAAGTGGCTGCTGCGGGCGCGGGCGCGCGAGCGGGGGCTGGCAGTGAAGCTGGTGGCGGTGGAATTCACGCTGGACGAGAGCCTGGTCACGGTCAGCTACAGCGCCGACGAGCGCATCGAACTGAGCGGGCTGGTCGGCGAGGTGCGGGCACACACCACCGCCCGCGTGAACTTCGCGGCCATCGGCCCGCGCGAGCAGGCGCAGATGATCGGGGCACTCGGCGCCTGCGGGCGCGAGAACTGCTCCAGCACCCACCTGCAGGACTTCGCCCCGGTCAGCATCCGCATGGCGCGTGACCAGCAGCTTCCGCTGAACCCGGAAAAACTGTCCGGGCCGTGCGGGCGGCTGCTGTGCTGCCTGCAGTTCGAACACACCCAGTACCAGGATCTGCTGCGCGACCTGCCGCGCAAGAACGCCAAGGTCTGCCACACCGGCACAGGCGCGTGCGGCAAGGTCACCAAGCTGCACCCGCTGGCCGGAACCGTGGACGTGTACAGCGACCAGGGCATGCTGCTGAACGTGCCCGCGGGCGAACTGCGCCGCGCTTCCGACACCGAGGGCAAGGGCGGGACCGGAGCCGGCAAAGGCGGGGCCGACGCGTCCAGCTGAGGGCATGCCCGCCCCCGATCTGGCCCAGCGCTGCAGGCAGACAGGAGAAGGACACTAAGCCATTTGGACAGCGGCCAGACGCTGGACAGACGTTACACTCCCCGGCATGACTGCACCACTGGACAGGGTTGAGCACAAATTGCACGTTCCCCAGCAGGCCACGCATTGGGACGCCTACCGTCCGCGCTATGAGGTGCTGCTGAACGCCAGACTGACGGCGGCGGACGTGCCGTCGTGGCTGGCACGCTGGAGCGCCCTGGACGCCGAACTGGGCGAGGTAGGAGCCAAACTGTCGACCCACGCCGACCTTCACACCGATGACGCGGCAGTGCAGGAACGCCACCAGGCCTTCGTGGCAGGTGTCATGCCCCCGGCGGCCCGGATGGGTCAGGCGCTGACCGAGAAGCTGCTGGCAGTGCCCGGCTACACGCCCGCAGCGGATTTTGCGCTGAATTACCGCCGCTTCCGCGACGCCGCCGCGCTGTTCCGCGAGGCCAACGTGGACCTGGGCGTAACGCACGAGCAGCAGAAAAACCGGTACTCGGTCATCACCGGCAACCAGAAGGTCACCCTGGACGGTCAGAGCCTGACCATTCCCCAGGCGAGGCAGCGCCTGGACAGCCCGGACCGGGCGGCGCGCGAGGACGCGTGGACGGCGCTGACGGTCAGCCACATGGAGGTGGCCCCCGAGCTGGACGCCGTGATGCTGGACCTGATCCGCACCCGCCGGCAGCTGGCCCGCAACGCCGACGAGCCCACCTACCGCGAGTTCCGCTGGAAACAGCTGGACCGCGTGGACTACACCCCCGCCGATTGCCGCGCCTTCCACGGGGCGGTGCAGGACGAGGTGGTGCCGCTGGCAGGCGAGATCGTGCGCGGCATTGCGCGGCAGCTGGGGCTGGAGAGCGTGCGGCCCTGGGACTACAACCGCAGCAACCTGCTGGACCCCTCGGGCCGGGCGTCGCTGAGGCCATTCCAGACGGGCGAGCAGTTGCAGACACTGGCACAGACAGCCTTTGCAGGCCTGGACGCCGATCTGGCCGCCCGCTTCGGCCAGATGCGGGACGGGGGGCTGCTGGACCTGGAATCGCGCCCCGGCAAGATGACCCACGCCTATTGCCAGTACTTTCCGGTGAACAATGAGCCCTTCGTGCTGATGAACGTGGTGGGCAGCGCCGAGGACCTGCGGGTGCTGTTTCATGAGGTGGGCCACGCTTTCCACGGCTTTTACAGCGGTGACGCCCAGCCGCTGCTGTGGAACCGCTGGAGTCCGATTGAATTCGTTGAGATTCCCAGCATGGCAATGGAATTCCTGACCCTGGACCACCTGGGCCACGTGTTCAACGACGAGGAACTGGCCCGCTACCGCCGCAACCTGTTGCAGGGCGTGGTGACCTTTCTGCCGTGGGCCGCACAGATGGACGCCTTCCAGCACTGGCTGTACGCCGAAGCCCCCGAGGAGGTGGGCATTGCCGAACTGGACGCCAAATGGCTGGAACTGGACCGGACCTTCCATAATTTTGTCGACTGGGACGGGCTGGATGAGGGCGTGCGGGCCAAGGGCTGGCAGTATTACCACATTTTTCAGGTGCCCTTCTACTACATCGAGTACGCCATGTGCTACCTGGCGGCGGTGGGCGTCTGGCAGGGGGCCAGGGACGACGCGGCAGGCGCCCTGGAACGCTACAAGGCCGCGCTTCGCCTGGGCAACGCGGCGGGCGTGCCGGAGCTGTACCGCGCCGCAGGCGTGGCGTTCCGCTTTGACCGCGAGTACATCCGTGGCCGGATGGACTTCCTGAAACAGCAGCTGGCATAGCCGGGGCAGGGCCGCCAGCCCAGCCGGGCCGCGGCCCCGGTCACTCCGTGCCGTCCGCGCAGCGCAATCTCGGGGCACAATGGGCAGAGATGCAGCCCGCCACCGTCCTCACCCTCACGCTGGGCCTCAGCGCCGCCGCCTTCAGTCCAGCGGCGGCCACGGCGCCGTCGTCCCCCGTCCCACCTCCCGCCGCCTGCGCCCTGCCGGACGGCCCCCTGCCCACGCGCACGCGGGCGGTGTTCGTGCTGGACACCAGCGGCAGCATGCGCGGCCTGGGCGACGGCAGGGCCGACATTTTCGAGCGGGTCAAGGCCGAGCTGAACCGCTACGTGCGTCAGACGCGGCCTGACCGGGTGGAACTGCTCACCTTCGACGCGGGGCTCAGGACGCGCCAGGGCTTTGACCGGCCCGCCGGAACCGCCGGCTGGAACGCGGCCCTGGGCGCCCTAAAGGCCGACGGCAACAACACCTATCTGTACCGCAGCCTGCGCGCCGCCCTCGAACCGCTGCGGGACGGCGCGCAGTACGCCAGCACCGTGTTCGTGCTGACCGACGGCATCGACAACGACGGCCTGCGGCCCTTCACGGCGGCGCAGGCGCTGGCGGCCTTCACGGGGCGCGGCCCGTTTGACCGGCTGCATTACCTGGCCCTGGGCACCCAGATTCCCGCCGATGCCCGGCAGGCGCTGCAGGCCAGCGACTACGCCGACGGCCTGACCCTGCCGCTGAACCGGGTCCCGGCACTGGACGGGCCGGGGCTGGGCAGCGGCCTGCTGCGCGTCAATGGTCTGGGGGCGGTGGCTGTGCCGCTGGCCGAGGGCACGCGGGTCGAGGTCTCGGCCCAGGACCGCCGCTGGGGCCTGCGGCCAGAGCCGGCAGTGGTGACCGGGGGCACGGTGACCCTCCGGGCACGTGGTGACCTGCCCCACGGCGCGGCGGCGCTGCTGTGCGCCAGCGGCCCAGGGACCCCGGCTGCCGGCAGCGTGGGCACCCGGCCACAGCGCGTGCTGCTGCGCCTGAACACGCAGTCGCCACTCACGCTGCTCAATCCCGGCGCGGATACCGCGCTGAGGAGAGGCGAGGACGCCGTGCTGCGCTACCGGGCCGCCCGTGGCGTGTCCCTCCGGGGCCTGAGGGTCACCGGCCTGCCCGCGGGTCTGAGCGCCCAGATCTCGGGCCTGCCCGGCGCACGTGAATTCGCCGTCCGGATCACCAACCGGTTCCTGCCTCCCAGTCAGACGGTCAGGCCGCAGCTGGCGCTGCCCGGCAACACGCAGATGGCACTGCCTGCCATTCAGGGACGCAAGGGGGGGCGGGCGCCGTACGCCGTCGTCTCCGCCTCCGGGCGTGGGGGCACGGCCACCGTAACAACGCCAAAGCCGCCCCAGCAGAACCGACCGCAGGGCGCGGGGGGCCGCGACACGCCCGGGGCTGCGCTGGGCTGGCTGGCGGGCCTGGGCGTGCTGGCCCTGGCCGGCCTGGCGGCCTGGCTGCTGGCGCGGCGTGGGCGGGCGGGGCGCCGTCCGGGTGGGCGCAGCGGGGCAGCACCCACCCGCTGGTCCGGCCCCGCCGGACCGCTGCGGCGCCGGCGGCCCACCCTTCAGCGTCCGGTGGCCCATGCCGAGCCGCCTGCGGTGGAAGGCATCGAGTACAGCGGGGGCCGGGTGCTGTCGCTGGTCACGTCGGGCGGCGACGTGACTGGCGTGCCCATTCCACTGGGCGGCCTCTTTGACCTGGGCCAGCTGGCACGCGTCCCGCACCTGAGCGGCCTGCGCGCCGAACAGCACCGGGACGGGCTCCAGATTCTGCGGATTCCCGCCGATCTGGAGGTCAGTCAGGGCACGCGGCTGGTGAGGGCCGGGGACGTGGTCCGGCCCGGCACGCTGCTGGGCGTCGCGGTAGGGCGCGTGGGCCGTGCCCCCCAGCCCCCGCTGGGCAGTCTGGCCGGGCTGGGGCTGCCGCTCACGCTGCGCCACGACGCCGCCAGCGTCCGGGCCGCCGGACCCTACGGCCAGCACACCGTGATTCTGCCGGCCGGGCCCAGCGATCTGGGCACCGCCTTCCGTGCCCCTGCGCTGGACGGGCTGAAGGTGACCCTCAGCGGCTCCAACCTCCTGCTGGTGGCAACTCCGCCCAGCCTGCGCCTGCGCCGCAGCGGCGAGACGGCTCCGCTGCAACCCGGCAGCTACCTTCCGGACCTGACCCTGGTGGACCTGCCGGATAGTTAAGATCTGCCGGCTGAACACCGGTGCCTCTGGTCTCACCGAAAGCGGGACGACAGGAAAAGTTCGCCGCGCCGCGCTACGCTGCTGCCCATATGGATCTGCTCCGCGCCCTTCACGGCTACCAGTTCGGCTCCTCGCTGACCCTGCTGTTTCCCACGCCCTACGCCCTGTCCACCCTGATCCTGCTGGTCTGGAGCGTCGCCCCGGCGATCAAGGGGGTGGTGAGCCGCTCGTTTCTGGTGTGGCTGCGGGTGGTCTGGGTACTGACCCTGATTCCGGCAGCGACGGGGGTGATTCTGGCGCTGGGCGGCGCAAAGGTGCCCAGCGCCGTCGACGTCGGCGGCGGCCTGACCAGGTACGGCCTGCCCTACGACTCCAGCCGTGACCTCGAACACTGGATGTACTCGGCCTTCGCGCTGCTGAGCCTGTACGTTATTGAAGTGCTGGTCCGGGGCCGCATGATCCCATACCGCAGTGGCCTGAAATTCCTGCCGGTCGCCACGCTGTTTCTGTACGGCGTCGCCTACATGATCGGGCGGGTGGCAGTGTTGCCCGGCAGCACCCCCGGCAGCTGACCTGAACCGTCAGAGGACGGTCAGCAAAAACCAGGCCATGTAGACCGCGGCGGCCCCTCGGGTCCGCTGTCCTCCATTCGCGTGCCAGCCGCTGAAACACACCCCCCGGCCTAGCCCTCGTTGCGGTAAAACGCCGTCATCCCCTGACTCCGGTTAGCCCAGCTCATCCGCCAGCCTCTCAGATGTGTTCAGCTGGAAGGCTGATGTCTCCTCGTTCCCTATTCTTCATCGTCGTGCTGCTGGCTGGCTCGGCCTTCGCCGCTGCCGCCAACACAGTGACTGTGCGTTCCGGCGACACCCTGTCCAAGATTGCCACCCGCGCGGGCCTCAGCGTGGCGCAGCTCAAGGCGGCCAACGGCCTGAGCAGCGACGTCATCCGGGCGGGGCAGGTTCTGCGCCTGAACAGGTCGGCGGCCAGCCGCGCTGCGCCCACACCACGCAAGCCGCCCGCTCAGGACACCTACACCGTGCAGCGCGGCGACTTTCTGAGCAAGATCGCGGGCCGCTACGGCGTGAGCGTCGGCGCCCTCCAAGCGGCCAACAACATCCAGGGCACGCTGATCACCCCGGGGCAGCGCCTGAAGATCCCGGTGCGCGGCGCGGCCCCGGTCCCCCGTCCCACCACCGAGGTGCGGACGCTCTACACCTACATTCACGTGGGCGCTGGCGACACGGCGGCAAAGATCGCCCGCAAATACCGCATCAGCGTGGACAAACTGCGCCGCCTGAACAAACTGGCCAGCCACAAGTACATCGTGCCGGGGACCAAGGTGCTGGTGCCGGCCCACATCCCGGTGCCTATTCCCCCCAAACCTCAGGGCCGCGCGGCCAGCCACAAGCACCTGCGGCCCCTGAACATTCCGGTGCAGATCATCAACGTGAACCTGCGGTACCGGGACGTGCTGATCGCGCCTGTCCTACCCAGCGGTGGCCTGAAGTTCGGTTCCGGCGCACGGATCGGTCAGCTGGCCCGCTCCAGCGGCGCGCAGGCGATCATCAACGGCTCGTACTTCCACCCGCACAGCTACGCGCCGGCCGGGGACATCGTGATGCAGGGGCGCATGCTCACCTGGGGCCGCATTCCACAGGCGCTGGCCATCACACCCGACAACCGCGCCTCCATCCGCGCCAGCACTACAGGGCTGCTGCGTATCCCGCTGGACAGCGCGTGGCAGGGCATGGAGACCGTGATCGCCAGCGGGCCGCGAATCCTGGTGGGTGGCCGGGTGCAGTCCAGCTACAGCGCCGCCTTCCGCGATCCGGCGCTGTTTGGCCGCGCCGCCCGCAGCGCCATCGGGCTGGTCAGCAACCGCGATCTGGTGATGGTGAGCACTCGGTCGCGGCTGACCACCACCGAGATGGCCAAGGTGATGTCGCGCCTGGGCATCCGGGACGCCCTGCTGCTGGACGGCGGCAGTTCCACCGGTCTGGCCTGGAACGGCAAGCCGGTGCTGGACAGCGTCCGCAAGGTCAGCTACGGCATCGGCGTATTCACCGAATACACCGGGCGGCGGTACATCCGCTGACAGGCCGGCCGGGGGCCCTTCCCTGTCAGAACCTTCAGCGTCCAGCCATCCGCTTTGCGCGTCTTGCTCTAGCATGGCGCAATGACCCATTCCTGTCTCCCCTCCTCCCGGTTCCGGGCATGAAGCCCGAACAGGTGCAGTCCCAGATCACCCGCGTCCTGAGCGAGGCCATCAGCGGCCTGCGTGACCCGCGCGTGCCGCTGATCGTGACCGTCGAGCGCGTGACCCTGACCTCCGACTTCGGTCTGGCGCGCGTGTATGTCAGCGCGCTGGGGGCCGACATGCCCGAGCTGCTTGAAGCCCTGGACCACGCCCGCGGCCACCTGCAACGTCAGGTCGCGCAGCAGGTCCGCATGCGCCGCACGCCCACGCTGGAATTCCGCTCGGCAGAGGACAACCTGCTGTGAGCGTGTCGGTCCAGACCAGCATCCGGGTGCGCTACGCCGAGACCGACATGATGGGCGTCGTTCACCACGCCACCTACCCGGTGTGGTTCGAGGTGGGCCGCACGGACCTGATGCGGGAACTGGGCTTGCCCTACACCGAGATTGAGGCGCGCGGCTACTACCTCATGCTCTCGGGTCTGAACGTGGAATACCGCCGCGCCGCCCGTTACGATGATGACCTGACCGTGACCACCCGAATCTCGGCTCTCCGCAGCCGCACCGTGACCTTTGTCTACGAGGTCCGGCGCGGCGAGGAACTGGTGGCTACCGGGGAGACCCGGCACATCGCCACCGACAAGGCCTACCGTCCGGCCCGCATGCCCCAGGACGTGCTGGCAGCGCTGGGAGGCGAAAAGGGGGCGGATTGAGAGAGAACAGGGTGGAGAAGGGCTGAGGCAGAAGGCTCTTTTACTGCTCCTAACCTTCTGCCCACAGCTCACAGCCCCCTGCCATCCTCTTCAGTCCAGGTAATCCCGCGCCCGCAGGTGGCTGGCACGCAGGTTGAAGCGTTCGGCGTACTTGACCCCCGCCAGACGGCCCGCGCCCGCACGGCCCTCGCGGAACAGCTCGTCGGTCCACTGCCACTTGTAGAAGTCGCGGTAGTACGAGGCGATGGCCGCCGCCGTCTCCAGCGTGTCGTCGATGCCCACGAAGACCTCCGGGTAGGGGCTGGCCGGGGCGAAGTACTGGTAAAAGCGGACCGGATCGCGCCACGCCGAGAGGCGGCGCACATCCTCGCCGCTTTCCACGGCGTCGTCGCCGCTCAGATCGGGCGCGGGCGGCATGGCCTGACCACCGCCCTGCTCGTTGACGATCTTGGGGATGCGCGCCAGCGTGACCGCGTCGAAGGCGATCTTGGCCGTCATGCGGTGGTCCGGGTGCGGGTGATCGTCGCTCCAGGTGATGACGGCGTTGGGCCGGAAGGAGGCGTACAGCTTCGCAAGTTGCAGGGCCTCGTCGCGTCCACCGGTCATGCGGCTGTCGCCCATGTCGAAGAAGTGGTACTGCGCGCCGATCTTGTCGGCCACCCACGCCCCGTGTTGGCGCCGGATGCGGGTGACTTCCTCGTGCGAGGCGTCGCCGAACTGGCTGGCAAGTTCGCCCAGCGTGGTCCAGACCAGCATCACCTCGTCACCGCGCGCCGCGTGCTTCGCCAGGGTTCCAGCGCAGCCGATCTCATCGTCGGGGTGGGCAAACACAGCCATGATTCGCATGTGCGACAGCATAGAGCCATCCCGGGTGCCGGGGCGACTCAGGAGACTGGGGCGATCAGCGCACGAAGCGGATGCTCAGCGGGTAGTGGTACGGCTGCCCGGCGCTGACCCGGACCACCGCCACGATCATGAAGATGAATGGAACGATGCTCAGCAGCAGCAGCAGCGGCACCAGAAACACGAAAAAGGCCGCAAAGGTGCCCAGGAAGGCAAAAGCCCCCAGATCCTGTGCGCCGGCCGCCGTGCCCAGCGCCCCGCCGATGATGCCCATGCTGAACAGGATGAAGGCCAGCACGCCGATCACGACGCCGTACACCCACATGCTCAGCTGAAAGTTCAGCGCCTCCTTGCCCTGCTGGTTGAGCGCCGGGCTGCGGTCCCGCAGGGCCAGCCACGCCACCAGCGGCCCCAGCACATTGCCCAGCGTGGGCAGCACGAAGCCGGCCAGCGGCGACAGATGGACCAGCACCGCCGGGGTGCGGTCCGCTTCGGGAATGGCGAGGGCGGTGCGGCTCATACTTGACACTACGCGCCCGGCCTGCCTACAGTTCCGGGCGTGACGCGCCCCCGAACCTCCTTCCCGAAAACGGCCGCCCGCAAGGCGCAGGACCGGGCGCGTGACCTGCTGCCCCTGAAAGCGGGCATTCAGCCGGAAACGCCGGTGGCCGGCAACGTGGTGGACCTGTTCAGCGACGGCGCGTGCGACACGGCGGCGGGGCACGGCGGCTGGGCCTGCATCCTGCGTTCGGGCGGGCACGAACTGGTCCTGAGCGGCCACGAGGAAGGCACCACCAACAACCGCATGGAGTTGCGCGGCCTGCTGGAAGGGCTCCAGAGTCTCAAGCGGCCCTGCCAGATCCGCGTGATCACCGACAGCCAGTACCTGCGGAAAGCCTTCACCGACGGCTGGATTCTGAACTGGCAGCGCAACGGCTGGAAAACAGCAGGCAAGGAACCGGTGAAAAATCAGGACCTGTGGGAGGCGCTGATCGAGCAGGCCAGAACCCACGCCCTGACCTTCGTGTGGGTCAAGGGCCATGCCGGGCACGGTGAGAACGAGCGGGTGGACGAACTGGCGGTGCAGGAGCGCAAGAAACTGCGGGCAAGGTAGGGGCAGCGGGCAAGGCAAAGCCGGAAACCCTTAGCCCCCAGGATTGCCCGTCTCCCCCAGATTCAAGGTGCAGAGATATCTGCGCTGGCCTCCCCTGCCCGCCACCTCGGCCACCTCGAAGCCGCTGCGGCGGTAGAAACCCACCGCGTCATCGTCCGTTTCCGCTGTCAACCGCGTCAGCCCAAGCTGCGCGGCGACGGCGTGCAGCAGGTTTCGCCCGTGGCCGCGCCCGGCCTGCTCCGGCCGCGTACCGATGTGCAGCACCTGTGCTTCGCGGCCAGCCAGTTGCACGCCCGCCGCACACACCGGCCTTCCATCAACGTCCCAAACGAAGATGCGGCGGTCCGAGTGTGTGCGGTACGCCTCCAGCGCAAGGGCGATTCTCACGGGGTCAGGGAACATGGCGCGGCGCAGCAGGGCGGCGATTTCCGGTGTCAGCTCAGGGGCCGGGCTCAGCACTGGTGGAAGCCCCGCACCACGACACTGCTCCCGGCAGTGCCCCAACGCGTCAGAGGCGCGTGAAGTCCGGCTGTTCTTCCAGCGCCCCGACCCACGCGGCAATGATGTCGATGCAGGCCTTGACGTCGCGGGCGTCCACCATCTCGCTGGGGCTGTGCATGTAGCGGTTGGGAATGCTCACCACGGCGGACGGCACGCCGCCGCGCACCAGGGTCAGGGCGTCGGCGTCGGTGCCGGTGTAGCGGCCAGAGGCGCTCAGGGTATAGGGAATCTCCGCTTTTGTGGCCGCTTCGGTCATCTGGCGCAGCACCACCGGGCTGGTCATGGGACCCACTGCCAGATTCGCGCCGCTGCCGAAGGGGGCCACGCCATACTTCTTCTCGCTCACGCCCGGCTGCTTGGTCTCGTGCGTCACGTCCACGGCCACGCCCGCGATGGGATTCAGGCGGTGCCCGCTGACCGTCGCGCCGAATACCCCAATCTCTTCCTGGCTGGTGCCGACCGCCACGATACGGTGCCGCAGGTCCGTGTCTTTCAGCGCCCGCAGGGCTTCCAGCACGATAAACGCGCCCACGCGGTTGTCCAGCGCGCGGCTGACGATCCTGTCGCCCACCATCAGCGGTTCCTGTTCGATCACGCCGTAGGTGCCCACCGGAATGCGCTGCTGCACCTCCTCCTTGCCCAGACCCACATCGATCCACAGGTCCTCGAGTTTACTGGCCTTGGCGCGGTCCTCGGCCTCCATGACGTGAATGGCCTTCTTGCCGATCACGCCCAGGACGTCGCCGCCCGGCGCGAGCAGGCGGATGCGCTGGCCCACCAGCACCTGCGGGTCCCAGCCGCCCACGCCCAGAAAGCTGATCAGGCCCTCGTCGCCGACGTACGACACGATCAACCCGATCTCGTCGAGGTGACCCATCAGGGCGATGGCCGGCGCGTCTTCGGGGCCGAGTTCGGCGTACACGTTGCCGTAGTGATCCTCGGAGACGCGGGCAAAGGCGCTGGCCTCGGCCTTCCAGACATCGGCGGCGCGGCGCTCCAGGCCGCTGGGGGCCGCCTCGGACAGCAGGGCGAACAAAAAGTCCTTGTTGATGCTGGTGTTCGGATCAGTATGCGGAGTCACGCGCGGCAGTGTAGAGCAGACCCCTGGTGCGCTGTTAGCAAAAATGACCTGGCGGCGGCGCAAGTCACCCGGTGCGTACCCACGCTGAACGCCGCCTCCCTGTACAGCCCCCTGCACAGCGCCCGCCCGCACCCGCAGGGCCTCCGCTATCCTGTGAAGCCATGAGCCGTCTTCCCGATCCAGAGCGCCCGGACCCGCCCGGCCCGGAGGCCACGCCGGATGTGCAGGTCAGCGTGCAGGTCACGCACCTGCCGGCGCAGAGCACGCCCGGACGGCGGGTCTTTTCCTACGTGATCCAGATCGAGAACCGCAGCGATCAGACCTGGCAGCTGCTGGCGCGGCACTGGGACATCGTGGACGCCCTGGGCCACGAGATCAGCGTGGACGGCGATGGCGTGGTGGGCGAGCAACCGATGCTCCCGCCGGGCGGCCTGTTCGTCTACGACTCCTTCGTGACGGTGGAGGCCACGCCGGGCCGCATGGGCGGCTATTACGTGCTGCAAGACGCCTGGGGGGCGCGGGCGCAGGTGCCCATTCCCACCTTCATGCTCGACGTGTCCGGAGAACGGACCCTGAACTGAGCCTTATTTCTGCCCCGCCCCGCCGCTCCTCTGGTTTTCCAGCAGCATCGCGTCGCCCAGCGAGTAGAAGCGGTAGTCGCCGGCCAGCGCCGCGTCGTAGGCGGCCCGGACGCGCCCCTCGCCGGCAAAGGCGGCCACCAGCAGCAGCAGGGTGCTGCCAGGCAGGTGCAGGTTGGTGAGTAGCAGATCCGGCACATGTACGGGCGTGCTGGGCGTGATGAAGATGCGGGTGTCGCCCTCGCCGGCCCGCACGGCCTCCCCGTTCCAGACACTTTCCAGCGTGCGGACGGTGGTGGTGCCCACCGCGACGACGCGGCGGCCCTGCGCCCTGGCCTGGTTGATGGCGGCGGCGGTGGACGCGCTGACCGCGTACCGTTCGGCGTGCATGGTGTGGTCCGCTGCTGACCCCTGGATGGGCCGAAAGGTTCCTGCGCCCACGTGCAGGGTCACGGCGCAGCGCTCCACGCCCAGGGCGTCCAGCCGGGCCAGCAGTTCCGGCGTGAAATGCAGTCCGGCGGTGGGGGCAGCCACGCTGCCCGGATCGCGGGCGTAGACGGTCTGGTAGCGCTCGCGCCACACCGCGTCGTCGTCACCCGCGTCGATATATGGGGGCAGCGGCAGCCGTCCGATCTCGTCCAGGTGAGGCTTGAGGTCGTGCTCGAAGCGCAGCAGGCGGGCACCGTCGTCCAGCACACCGACCACTTCGGCCCGGTGGCCGCCCAGCCACAGCTCTTTGCCGGCGCGTCTGGCAGGCTTGAGATACGCGCTCCAGACGTTGTGCTGTTCCTCCCGCAGCAGCATGACCTCTACCGCGCCGCCGCCGTGACCGTCCGGCGTGACGGGCTTGCGGGCCATCACGCGGGCGGGGATGACGCGGCTCTCGTTGAACACCAGCAGGTCGCCGGAGCGCAGTAGATCTGGCAGCTCACGGAAGGTGCGGTGCGTGAGGTCCGGGCGGCCCACCACCATCAGGCGGGAGGCGTCTCGCGGCTCGGCCCCGGTCTGGGCAATGCGCTCAGGGGGCAGGGTGAAGTTCAGGCGGGCCAGCACGGCGTCCGCGTCGCACAGGCTGGCGGGGTCCGGACCGGGACAGTCCAGTGCTGGATTGAGTTCTGGATTGGGCATCTCCGGATTACTGGACGGCTTCTTCCGGCTTGGACTCGTCGGCCTTGGCATTCCCGCGCTGGCGGGCAGGCATCAGGGCGTCCTCAATGTCGGGCAGGTGAAAGAAGCGGTCCGCCGCGTCAATCAGGCGCTGGGCCGTGTGCTCACGAAAGGCGATGACCTCCACCCGCTTACCGCGCTCCTGCAAGACCTCCACGATGTCGGTGAAATCGCCGTCGCCGCTGCCCAGCACCACCACGTCCAGATGGTCCATCAGCCGCACCATGTCGGCCACGATGCCCATGTCCCAGTTGCCCTCGTAGATGGGCTTGCCGCCGTCGGTCACGTGGTGCAGGTGCAGGTTCATGCGCCGCACCTTGAAGCCCAGCGTGGACAGCTTGTAGATGAAGGGCCGGGCGGTGGCCTCGTTCTCGCGCTCCACCGTGTACGAGATCGCGTGCAGCAACTCGCGGTTCGCGGTGGCAACATTCAGGATGGTCTCGAAGTTGACGGTGCGCTCCAGCAGGTCGCGCGCCGAGTGGTACAGGTTCTGGGTATCGATAAACACGCCCACGCGGGGGCGGTGAACAACGTAGTGCATTGAGAGTTCTCCTGTTGTGGATGGGGCAAAAAGGGATGTTGCGGGAAATGGTGGGCCTGAAATCCGGGTTCCCTGACGGCCGCACGGCCGGGGTTCGCCGGGCCGAGTCTAACACCGGGCCGGCTTTCGCGGAATACGGAGGAAGGGCGGGAGCTTCAGCGGGCAGGGTCCCGAAAGACACCCCGCCAAACAACCCTGGCCTCTCCAGCCTGCCCAGCGGATAACGTACAGGCATGACCCGTGACGGCTCCCCTGTTGGCTCCACCGACGCCCTGGCTGCGGCCCAGACCGCCTACGACGCCATCCGTGCCCGTGGCCTGAAGCTGAACATGCAGCGCGGTCAGCCCTCGGACGCGGACTTTGACCTGTCCAACGGGCTGCTGACCACGTTGGGAGAGGCCGATCTGAGCATGGACGGCATTGACCTGCGCAACTACCCGGGCGGGGTGACAGGCCTGCCCAGCGCGCGGCGTCTGTTCGCCGACTACCTGGACGTGAAGCCGGAAAACATGATCGTGTGGAACAACGCCTCGCTGGAACTGCAGGGCTTTGTCCTGACCTTCGCGCTGCTGCACGGCATGCGAAACAGCGCCCAGCCCTGGGTGAAGGGAGACACCAAACCCAGATTCATCGTGACCGTTCCCGGTTATGACCGGCACTTCCTGCTGTTGCAGACGCTGGGCTTTGAGCTGGTGACAGTGGACATGCAGGCCGATGGCCCGGACCTGGACGCCATCGAGCGGCTGGTCAGGGACGACGCGGGGATCAAGGGCGTCCTGTTCGTGCCCACCTACAGCAACCCCGGCGGCGAGACCATCAGCGTCAACAAGGCCCGACGGCTGGCTGCCGTGCAGGCCGCTGCGCCCGATTTCACCATTCTGGCCGACGATGCCTACCGCGTCCATCACCTGGGCACGCCTGCCGAGACCGTCAACTTCGTGACCCTGTGCCGCGACGCGGGCCACCCCGACCGGGCCTTCGTGTTTGCCAGCACCAGCAAGATCACGCTGGCGGGGGCGGGCCTGGGATTCGTGGCCACCAGCGAGGACAACGTCCGCTGGATGTCCCGGTACCTGAATGCCCAGAGCATCGGCCCCAACAAGCCCGAGCAGGCGCGGCACGTCAAGTTCCTGGGCAGCTACCCCGGCGGCATCGAGGGGCTGATGCGAGATCACGCCGCCCTGATTGCGCCGAAGTTCCGCGCGGTGGACGAGACCCTGCGCGCCGAACTGGGCGAGAACGGCGAATTCGCCACCTGGGCCAGCCCGCAGGGCGGCTACTTCATCAGCCTGGACACCGCCGCCCCCGTCGCCGCCCGCGTGGTGGAGCTGGCCGACGCGGCGGGCGTGAGCCTGACCCCCGCCGGGGCCACCTACCCGGACGGCAAGGACCCCGGCAACCGCAACATCCGGCTGGCGCCCACCCGTCCGCCGATCGGCGAGGTCTACACCGCCATGGGGGCCGTCGCCGCGTGCATCCGGCTGGCCACCGAGGAGCACCGCGCCAGGCAGGGTCAGCAGGCAGGAGGGCAGGTCCGCTCCTGAACCGTCCCCTGGCTTGATTTCGGTCCGGCGCGTGGGTCAGGATGCCTGCCATGCCCAACCGCTTTTCAGGCAAGGCCGCCGAACGCGACGCGCTGGACGCCTACATCAAACTCTGGCGGGCGGCGCATGCCGTCGAGGCCGCCGCCAACCGACACCTGGGTGACCATGGCCTGACCCTCAGCCAGTTCGCGGTGCTTGAGGCCCTGTTCCACCTGGGACCGCTGAGCCAGCGCCAGCTGGCCGACAAGATTCTGCGTTCCAGCGGCAACCTGACCATGGTGATCGACAACCTGGAGCGCGACGGACAGGTCAGCCGCGAGCGCAATCCCGCCGACCGCCGCGCCTTTCAGATCTGCCTGACCCCGGAGGGGCGCGCCCTGATCGAGCGCATTCTGCCGGGCCACGTGCAGGGCATCCAGGCGCTGTTCGGCGTGCTAGACCCGGACGAGTTGCAGCAGCTCAGCAGCCTGACCCGCAAGCTGGGCATCGAGGCCCAGCGTGTGGACGCCCAGCGCACGGGCGGCGGCCCACAATCGTCCCGCCGGGGCAAAGTTTAGGCCGTGTCAAAGGGCCAGACAGCGTCCTGGACTCAGGCACGGTCCGCGCTGCCTCGCTGACTCGGTAGGAAAGTCAGAGTAGGCCTCATCTCCCCTCGGAATACGTCAAAATTCAGCTTGCAAATCGTTTAACGTTAATCTATTGTGGGGCCATGACTTCCTCCTCTTCCGGCCAGATTTCCCCGGTGCAGGGCCTGCACCATGTCACCGTGATGGCGAGCGATCCGCAGCGCAACATCGACTTCTATACCCGCGTGCTGGGACAGCGTATGGTCAAGGTCACGGTCAATTTCGACGATCCCGGCACCTACCACCTGTACTACGGAGACCGTACCGGACAGCCCGGCACGGTCATGACCCACTTTCCCTGGCCGGGCGCGGCGCGCGGCGTGCGCGGCAACGGCGAGGTGGTCGCGACGGCCTACAGCGCCCCCGCCTCGTCTTACGATTTCTGGCTGGGCCACCTGACCGCGCAGGGACTGGAGGTGCGCGGCGGCCAGCGCTTTGGGCAAAAGGTGCTGACCGTAGATGATCCGGACGGCACATGGGTGGAACTGGTGTTCGGGGACGGCGCGCCTGTCGAGAACTGGGCCGGCTCGCCGGTGCCGCACGAACACGCGCTGCGCGGCTTTCACTCGGTCACCGGCTGGGGCGGGGACACCGGGGCCGTGCGCGAGCTGCTGGTGAGTCAGCTGGGCTTTACAGAAGTGGGGACCGAGGATGATGCCGAGGGCCAGCGCACCCGTTTCCGGGGCAGCGGCGATGACGACGGTGGTGCGGGCGTGGGCCTGTTCGTGGACGTGGTGGAACGGCCCGGTGGGGCACGCGGCTCCTTCGGGGCCGGCAGCGTGCACCACGTCGCGCTGCGGACCCGCGACGACGACCAGCAGGCCGCGTACCTGGGCCAGCTGACGGCGGCGGGCTTCCGGCCCACGCCCGTGCAGGACCGCCAGTACTTCCACAGCATCTACTTCCGTGAGAGCAACGGCATCCTGTTCGAGATCGCAACCGACGCCCCAGGGTTCCCTGACGACGAGCCGGTGGACGAGTTGGGCCGGCACCTCAAGCTGCCCGCATGGTACGAGGCCCGCCGCCCCACCATTGAGGCGCACCTGCCGCGCATTGTCAGTCCCGAATATGGCGTGACGCTGGGCACGCGGGTGCTGGACCACACCCCCGTGGCCCGGGAGGAGCCGGCCGCCCCGGGCATTCAGGTGTTCACTGCCGGACGGCCACTGGGCGAGGCGCGGGTGGCGGCCATCCTGCTGCACGGACGGGGTGGTACAGCGCAGGACATCCTGTCGCTGGAGGCGGACCTGAACCTGAGTGCCTTTTCCTACCTGGCCCCGCAGGCCAACGGGAACAGCTGGTACCCGCAGTCGTTCCTGGCCCCGGTGGAGCAGAATCAACCCCATCTGGACGCCGCTCTGGCGACGGTGGACGCCCTGCTGGCCGAACTGGAGACACAGGGCATCCCGCCGCAGAACGTGGTGCTGGGCGGCTTCAGCCAGGGGGCCTGCTTGGCGCTGGAATACGTCAGCCGCAGTCGGGCGCGGCTGGGCGGCGTGGTGGCCCTGAGCGGCGCGCTGATCACGCTGGAGGACACCGGTGATCTGGGTGGCCTGCCCGTGTTCATGGGCGTGGCCCCGGACGACGCGCACATTCCGCTGAAGCGTTTTGAGGCCAGTGCCGACGCCCTGCGCTCACGCGGCGCAGCGGTGGACGCCCGCGTGTTTCCGGGCCTGGGCCACGCCATCAACGCCGAGGAACTCGACGCCATGCGGGCGCTGATGCAGGCGATCACGGCGCAGGCGTAAAGCCTCAAACGGGTCTTCAGCGCAGCGTTGCCGCGATGAAGACCGGGGTGGCGTCCGGCCCCTCGAAGCCCGGGCCGTAGGCGCGCACGGTGACCAGCACGCGGTTGCCGCGCACGTCCACCCGCTCCAGCGCGTACCGGGCCGCGCAAGTGCGGTCCGCAGGCAGGCTGAGGTCACGGTGGATGGTCTGCGTGTTCACGGTCAGCCTGAACCCCACCGGCACAGCGCCCGGCTCCAGCAGATCGCCATAGGGACAGGTGGAGGGCAGGGCGTACACGTTCAGGGTGATCGGCACCGGAACGGACCACAGCGCCACACTGGTCACGCCGGTCTGCCCCGCGCCCAGGCCGTCACTCCACTGTGGGAACGGCTGAGGGTACACGCGGTTGTACTTTGCGGCCGACACGGCCCCCGGCGTCAGCCCGTAGGCCGACAGGGTAGCCGGGGTGGGCGGCGTGGTCAGCAGGCCCCAGCGCAGCGTATTGGGCAGCTCGTCTCCCGTCTTCTGGCGGCTGTACAGCTGCGCCCCCGTCGCCGTGCTGAACACTTTCAGACTGGCTGTGCCGAAACCCGAGCCATCCCGCTCCCCCGAACTCAGGACCATCACCCGCGCCGAGGTGGTGGAGAAGCGCACCTGATTGACCGGAATGCGCTCGTTCGCGGCGGCAGACGTGACGGTGGCGGCCAGCAGCAACGTCGGCAGTCGTCTCATGACTGAGCGTACACCCTGCGCCACGTCGCAAAGCCGAAGAGGGCCAACGGCGGAAAACAGCGCTCCATCCCGACTTCTCCGGTCAGGATGGAGCGTTGAGTTTGGCGTGGCCAGGGACTAGAATAGCTTATTGAGAATAATTCCTGTTAAGGATTCTCGCTCAGGAGGCTCCATGACCACCCCCAACGCAGCATCACCTGCCCGTTTTGCCGAACCCAGCCGCCCACCGCGCTTTAACCTCTCGCCGCAGCTGCGCTTTGCCGTGGTCATGACCAGCCTGACCCTGCTGGGCCTGCTGGTGGGCGCGGCGGGGCAGTACCTCCTGCAGCAGCCCGCCGTCATGTGGGGCGGCTACCTCGTCGCGTATCTGGCGGGGGGCATTCCCGCCGGGCGCGAGGCGCTGCACAGCCTGTTTGTGGAAAAGAAGCTGGACGTGGATCTGCTGATGGTGCTGGCGGCCCTGGGCGCGGCGAGCATCGGGCAGGCGGCTGACGGAGCGATTCTGCTGTTCCTGTTCTCCCTGAGCAACACCCTGCAGGACTGGGCGATGGGCCGCACCAAGCACGCCATCAGCGCCCTGATGGACCTGAACCCGGCCGGCGCCACCGTACGCCGTGACGGGCGCGAACGCTGGTGCGAACTGGGCGACATCCGCATCGGGGACGTGCTGGTGCTCAAGCCCGGCGAGCGCATCGCCGCCGACGCCCGCGTGACGCGCGGACAGACCGCCGTGGACGAGTCGCCCATCACCGGGGAGAGCCTGCCCATCGACAAGGTGGTGGGCGCGGAACTGGCCTCCGGCACCGTCAACCTGAACGGCAGCGTGGAGGCCGAGGTGCTGCGCCCCGCCGGAGACAGCACCCTGGCCCGGCTTGTGGCGCTGATGGAACAGGCACAGACCGCCAAGAGCCGCACCGAGACCGTCACCGAGCGCTGGGAAAGCCCCTACGCGACGGCGGTGCTGGTGCTGGTGCCGCTGGTGTTCGCGCTGCTGCGCTACGGGTTTAGCCTGTCGGTGGACGACTCGTGGTACCGCGCCATGACCTTCATGGTGGTGGCCAGCCCCTGCGCGGTGGTGATCAGTACGCCCGCCGTGATGCTCAGCGCCATGGCGGCGGCGGCGCGCGGCGGCGTGCTGTTCAAGAGCAGCGCGGCGATGGACACCCTGGCCCGCGTGAATACCATCGCCTTCGACAAGACCGGCACGCTGACCCAGGCCAGGATGAAGGTGGCCCGCGTGGTGGCCGACGACGAACCGGGGGCGCTGGCCCTGGCCGCCGGGCTGGAAAGCCACAGCGAACATCCCATCGCGCAGGCGGTGGTAACGCTGGCGCGTGAGCGGGGCGTGCTTCCCGTCCCTGTCCAGGGCGCGCAGGCCGTGCCGGGCATGGGCATTACGGCGGCGCTGGACAGCGGTGAGCTGGCCTGGGCCGGGAACCTCCGCCTGATGACGCGTGAGGGGGCCAGCCTGAGTCCGGCCCAGGACGCCGCCCTGCGCGAGCTGAACGCCGAGGGTAGCAGCACCGTGATCGTGGGCGTGGGCAAGCGCGTGGTGGCCGTGATGGGCGTGTCTGACACGCTGCGCCCCGGCATCGCCGAGGCCATTTCCAGCCTGCGGACGGCGGGCGTGGCGCATCAGGTGATGCTGACCGGGGATAAGGCGGAAGTGGCCCAGGCCGTGGCCGCCCAGATCGGCCTGACCGAGTACCGCGCCGAACTGCTGCCCCAGGACAAGTTGCGCATCATGGGCGAGTTGCCCGGCCCGCTGGCCATGGTCGGCGACGGCGTGAACGACGCCCCGGCACTGGCCCGCGCCGACCTGGGGATTGCCGTGGCCAGCGGCACCGACGTCGCCATCGAAAGCGCCGACGTGGTGTTGATGAAAAATGATCTGGGCAAGCTGGCCGGGGCAGTACGGCTGGCCAAGGACGCCCGGCGCACCGTGTTCCTGAACCTGGCCTTTGCCTTCGGGGTCATTCTGATCATCGCGCCGCTGGCGGTGGCCGGGCACATTCCGCTGCCGCTGGGTGTCATCGCGCACGAGGGCGGCACCGTATTTGTGGTGTTCATGGGGCTGCGCCTGCTGGGGCACCGGCTGTAAGACCCCCGGCCACCCCAGGTGGCCCTGTCCGCCGTGGAGAGGGCCTGTTTGCTGTTGGCTGCCTGCCCCCTATCCTGCGGCTTTCCCCACCTGCCCGGCGTAGAACTCCGCAATGCCGGCGGCGATAGCCTGGGCGAAGCGTTCGCGGCCCTCAGGACTGCCCAGCGCCCGCAGGTTGCCCGCGTCGGTCAGGTAGGCGGTTTCCACCAGCAGGCTGATCTGGGTGGTGGGCCGGGTCAGGGCCAGATCCGCGCCGGGTTTGAGGCCCGCGCCCGGCCCCAGGTCCGGCAGCCGGGCGCGCAACTGCCCCAGAATGCTGCCGGCCAGCGCCGCTGCCTGCGGATGGGTGAAGTAGATTTCCGGGCCACGGACGCCGCGCGGGTCACGCCCGTCCGGCAGGGCGTTGGCGTGGATGGACACCAGCAGATCGGACCCGCTGGCCTCGGCGCTCAGGCCGCGTTCGTACAGGCCCACGGTGATGTCGGAGATGCGGGTCAGGTTGACGTTGGCCCCCAGGCTGCGCAGCACCTCGGCGGCGCGCAGGGTGATGGGCAGCATCAGCGCCTTTTCCGGCACGCGCAGGCTGCCCGCCCCGCCGTTCTGGCTGCCGCCGTGCCCGGCATCCAGGGTGATGGTCCGCCCCTCCAGCGGACGCGCCGGGTTCAGCACCGGGGGCCGCCGGACACTCAGCACCAGATCCGGTCCGTCGTAGTTGGCGGTAAAGCCCCAGGCCTGTGTTCCGTTCAGGTTCAGCGCCACCCGCGTCACGCCCAGGGCCAGCGGGCGCACCTCCACGCCGCCCAGCAGTGGGTCCCGGTCCTCCAGCACAGTCAGCGGCTGCGCGAAAGGGCCGTATAGCGTGACGGCCAGCCGGCGGCCCCCCTCCTCCTGCTCCAGCCGGAACGGCAGCCGCACGCCGCCCAGCGGAATCCGGACACGCAGGTCAGCAACAGGGGCAACCGGAATGGGCTCTGCCTCGCGCCTGGGCACAGAGACAGGCCCCAGAGTCACGCCAACAGCCGGCGCAGGAACGGGCGGAATCTCTTCGGGCGGCAGGGTCGGCACCCCTTCGGCAGGCTCCAGCATGGGCGGCCCGGCGGGCAGTTCCGGCAGGGCAGGACGGTCCAGCGTGATGGCCCCGCCGGCTGCCTGTGCGGCGGCGCCGGGGCTTACAATCAGCTGCTCCGCCGTGATCAGGGCGCTCACACCAGGGGCCAGGCGCGCACGCACGTCCCCGCCCTGACGGCCCATCAGCACAAACGTCATGCCGCCGCGCGGGTAGACCAGCGCCCGGCCTTCCAGCGTGGTGACGGCGAGGTTGGACTGGTTCAGGCCCAGCCCCTCCACGCTGCCGGGTTTCTGCGTGCCCAGCCGCGCCCCGCCCCCGGTGCTGAGGCGTCCGGGGGCCACCGCCGTCACGGTTTTGCCATCCTGACCCGTCAGCGTGAAGGTGAAGATGGCCTGCTGAAACTGCGCCGCGGTGGGCACAACGAAGGTGGCGCGGTACGTCCCGGCTGGCCCCTCGCGCATGGGGGCGGGAGCGGCCCGGCCCAGCCGGTAGGCGGCCCGGCCCCCCGGTGAACCCTGGAAACTCAGCTCCACGCTGCGCTCGGCGGGCGAGTCTCCGGCAAGATCCCAGAACTCGCGCACCGCTTTGGGCTGGACGCTCTGCGCGTCAATCACTGTGGGCCGGGCCGCCGCCGCCTGTGCCACGGTGCGGATCACCTTCAGGACAGTCACGCCCGACTGCCCCTCCTGACGGGCCACCAGCCGCAGGTCGTTGATGCCGGGTTTCAGCGGCCACCACTCCATGAACAGGCCGTCCGGCCCAACGTTGACGCTGCGGCCGTCCACGGTCAGGCTCGCGCCGGGGGTGACGCTGCCTTCCAGAATGACGTGACCAAAGGCGACGCGGTGGCCGTTTTCCGGGTAGGCGACGAACACGTCCAGGGCGGCCCGTGCGGCGCAGGCCAGGGAGAGCGCGGCGAGGGCAAGCAGAACGCGGCGGGAACGCATACGCGAAGGTGTAGCACGCGGGCATGAGGCAAAACTTCACGCCGCCGGGGCGCGCCCGACGTATCCTGCGCCCATCCATGACTGATCCCCTGGTCACCACCTACCGGGCGCGCGAGGCTCAGTACGCTGCGCTGCGGGACGCCGCGCTGGCGCACACCACCCGGCTGATCGAGGAAGCGGGGCTGAAGGTTCACAACATCACAGGCCGGCTGAAACGCCCCGAGAGTCTGGCGGACAAGCTGCGCCGCAAGCCGGGGCGCTACCGCAGCCTGGAGGACGTGACCGATCTGGTGGCCGTGCGCGTCATCACCTATTTCGAGTCGGACGTGGCCGCCGTGTCCAGGCTGCTGGAGGCCCACCACGAGGTCAACTGGGAACATTCGGTGGACAAGAGCATGATGCATGACCCGGACCGCTTCGGATACATGGGCGTGCATTACGTGGTGCGGGTGCCGCCGGGACTGGAACAGGTGATGCCGCCCGCCACCGGGGCAGCGCCGCCCATGCCTGATCTGATCCCTGCGGGTCAGCACTACGAGGTACAGATCCGCTCGATTCTCCAGCACGCCTGGGCCGAGATCGAGCATGACCTGGGCTACAAGAACCGCGAGGCCGTCCCGCGCGAGGTTCAGCGCCGCTTCTACCGGCTGGCCGGACTGCTGGAAATGGCCGACGAGGAGTTCATGGCCCTGGACCGGCTGTCGCGCGACTATGCCGCCACCCTGCCCGAGCGCGTCCGGACCGAGCCGGACAGCGTGTTCATTGACGCCCAGAGCATCGGTCACCTGCTGGAAGTCTCGCCGGTGCGCGATCTGGATGAGGCGGTGGCCGACGCGCTGGGCGTGCCGCTGCTGACCCGCTGGCCCGATCCGGAACGGCCCCAGCGCCTTGCCACGCTGCTGCACTACGTCGGCGTGCATTCGGTGGGCGGGCTGCTGGGCGAACTGCGGCGCAACAGGCGCGACATTCTGGACTTCGCCGTCCGCCTGCTGCCGCGTCTGCCACAGGCGTGGCTGCCCGCCGGCGGCGCCCGCCCCGGCACCGGGCTGGTGAATCACGCCCTGCTGCGCGCCTGCGCCAACCCCAGCCTGAGTCCGCAGGAAATCATCAACGCGCTGGACATGTCCGGCATCCTGAGCACGCGCCAGATGGTGGACACCGTGCTGGAAACCTACGCCGAGGTGGCGGGCGAGACCGAGCTTGATCCTCGCCATTCGTAGTAGACCATTCGGAGTGAAACAGGGCCTGGGAGCAGATTGAGCCGAAAGGGCTGATGGGCCCTGGCAGGCTCCGGGCCGCGTCCGTATTCTGTCGCCCAGTCCCCCTTGCACTCCTTCCGCATTTCCTGTATTCTTTTTCTTCGTGCGCTGACCAGGAAGGGCCTGGCAGCCGGAAGGTACCCCCATTTTCAATATCCACGGATATGCTGTTCGGAGCCACGCGCTCGTTGGGACAAAGGCATTTGGTGGTCACTGGGGCAACGTGCTTTCCCGAAAGGACTACAAATGAACTTTGACCAACTGATTGCGCCCGAACTCGCGGCGCGTCTCGCCGAACGTGGAATCACCGAAGCCAGCCCCATCCAGGAAGGCAGCCTGCCCCAGACCCTGGAAGGCCGCGACCTGATTGGCCGCGCCCGCACCGGCACCGGCAAGACCCTGGCCTTCGCCCTGCCGATCATCAGCAAGCTGGAAGGCAGCCGTGAGCGTGGCCGCCTGCCCCGCGCCATCGTGATCACCCCCACCCGTGAGCTGGCCAAGCAGGTGGCCGAGGAATTCTCCAAGACCGGCGTGGACCTGACCACCGTGACCGTCTACGGCGGCGCGGCCTACGCCCCGCAGGAAAACGCGCTGCGCCGCGGCGTCGACGTGATCGTCGGCACTCCTGGTCGCCTGATCGACCACCTGGAGCGCGGCAACATCGACCTGACCGGCATTCAGTTTGCCGTGCTGGACGAGGCCGACGAGATGCTGAGCGTGGGCTTTGCCGAGGCGATCGAGACCATTTTGCAGAACGCTCCTGCTGACCGCCAGACCATGCTGTTCAGCGCGACCATCAGCCCCGAAGTCCGCCGCCTGAGTCAGAAGTACATGACCGATCCCGTGCTGGTGGACATGGTGGGTTCCGGCAAGAACCAGGCCGCGCAGACCGTCGAGCACCTTAAGGTACGCGTGGGCCGCAGCCGCACCCGCGTGCTGGCCGACCTGCTGACCGTCTACAACCCGGAAAAGGCGATTGTCTTCACCCGCACCAAGCGTGAAGCCGATGAACTGGCCAACGAGCTGATTCACCGTGGCCTGGAAGCCGAGGCGCTGCACGGCGACCTGGCGCAGAGCCAGCGGGAGCGTGCCCTGGGCTCGTTCCGCAGCGGCCGCGCCAGCGTGCTGGTGGCGACCGACGTGGCTGCCCGAGGCCTGGACATCCCAGAAGTCGATCTGGTGGTCCAGTACCACCTGCCCCAGGACCCTGACAGCTACATCCACCGTTCGGGCCGCACGGGCCGCGCCGGCCGCACCGGCACCGCCATCATCATGTACGGCGACCGCGAGAACCGCGAGATGTCCGGCCTGGAGCGCGTGACCGGCGTGCGGTTCATCGAGCGCACCATTCCCACCCCCGCCGAAGTGGCCGCTGCCAGCGCCCGCGCCGGAGCCGACATGATCCGCAAGGTGGACCCCACCGTGGCCGCCAGCTTCCAGGAACAGGCCGAGATGCTGTTCAACGAACTGGGTCTGGACGCCCTGGCCCGCGCCCTGGCCAAGATCAGCGGCGTGACCGAGCCCGCCAAGGCCGCCAGCCTGCTGAGCGGAGAGGAAGGCCTGACCACCATCCTGATCCACGGCGAGCGCCTGAGCGTGGCCCGCACCGTGGCCCTGCTGGCCCGCAACGGCGACGTGGACACCCGCCGTCTGGGCAAGGTACGCCAGTGGCGCGGCGGAACCGTGGCCGACATTCCCAGCGAGTTCCTGGCCAAGCTGATGGCCGCCAATCCCCTGGAAGGCGACATCCAGATCGAAGTGGCCAAGGAACTGCCTGAACTGTTCGAGCAGCCCACCCGTGAGCGCCGTGACGGCGGTTACCAGGGTGGCGGCCGTGGACGCGGCCAGCGCGATGAGGGCGGCTACCGTGGCCAGGGCGGCGGCTACGCCGGACGCAGCAACCAGGGCGGCGGAGGCTACCAGGGCCAGGGCGGAGGCAACCGTGGCGGCGGACAGGGCGGAGGCCAGGGCCGCTGGAGCCGTGACCGTAACGAAGGCGGCAACAGCCAGCCCCGCCGCGAGGACTTCGCCGACCGCGAGTTTGTGAACAACCGCTGAGCGGTAAGGAATAAAAATAAAAGAGCGCCCCTGCCTGATGGCGGGGGCGTTCTACTGCACCGCCGAGAAGTCCGGCGTTCGACAGTCGATTGGCCTGGACCTGTATTTCCCTTATCTAGCCCTCTTGCCTTTCCCCCTCCCCAAACCCGTAAGCTGTACGGCATGAGTGCGAACCTCGTGGTCGTAATTCTCAGCATCGGGGGTTTCCGAGGCTGAGCAACGCGCCATGCCGCACACCCCCGCCCCAGCCGAGGCGGGGGATTTTTTTTAGGAGGCTTTATGGGTAGAGCAGACGGACAGGAACTGGGTGGGCAAGACCTGAACAGCGTTGATTTAAACAGGGGCGAGATGACCGGCGCCAAGGCGCTGTGGGCCACGCTGGCCAACCACGGCATTTCCACCGTGTTCGGCTATCCCGGCGGCGCAATCATGCCGGTGTACGACGCGTTAACCTATTACCCGGAAGTGCGGCATGTGCTGGCACGGCACGAGCAGGGCGCGATCCACGCCGCCGAGGGCTGGGCCAAGGCGACGGGCGAGATCGGCGTGTGCATGGCCACGAGCGGCCCCGGCGCCACCAACCTCGTCACCGGACTGGCCGACGCCATGATGGACAGCGTGCCGCTGCTGGCGATCACCGGCAACGTGGCCCGCCACCTGATGGGCACCGACGCCTTTCAGGAGGCTGACATCACCGGCATCACCCTGCCCGTGACCAAGCACAACTACGTGGTGCGCGACGTGGAGGAACTGCCCCGCATCATCGCCGAGGCCATCCGCATTGCCCGCACCGGCAGGCCCGGCCCGGTGCTGGTGGACATTCCCAAGGACGTGCAGATGGCCGCCTACGCAGGCGAGATTCCCACGCCGCACGCCCGCCCGGAGATTCCCGCCCCGACCGACGAGTCCATTGGGCGGGCGCTGGAGCTGCTCAGGACGGCCAAAAAGCCTGTGATCATGGCCGGGGGCGGTTCACTGGACGCGTCGGCCGAGATCACCGCGCTGGCCCGCGCCTGGGACATCCCGGTGATCACCACGCTGATGGGCCTGGGGGCCTTTCCCGCCAGCGATCCGCTGTGGCTGGGCATGCCGGGCATGCACGGCAGCGTGGCCGCCAACCGCGCCATCAGCGAGGCCGACGTGCTGCTGGGCATCGGTCTGCGCTTCGACGACCGCGTGACCGGGCGGGTCAACGGCTTCGCGCCCAACGCCGCCATCATCCACATCGAGCTGGACGCCGCCGAGATCGGCAAGATCATCCGCACCCATGTCCCGGTGCGCGGGGACGCGAAAGTAGCCGCCGCCAGGCTGACCGAGGGAGCCGTGAAGGGCGTCTGGCCCGAATGGACCGCGCAGATCACCGAATGGAAGGGCCGCAACGAGACGCCAGAACACTGGGGCGCAGGCTACGCGGTCAAGGCCGTGGTGGACCGCCTGACCCCCGATGACATCCTGAGCAGCGACGTGGGGCAGCACCAGATGCTGGCCGCGCAGCTTGCGCGCTTTGAGAGGCCCCGGCGCTGGCTCAACTCTGGCGGGCTGGGCACCATGGGCTTTGGCTTCCCGGCGGCCATCGGCGCGGGCATGGCTGAACCCGGCGTCCGCAGCGTGGTCATCGCGGGCGACGGCGGCTTCCAGATGACGGCGCAGGAACTGGCGACGCTGAAGATGTACGACATCCGCAACGTCAAGATCTGCATCATCAACAATTCGTACCTGGGCATGGTGCGGCAGTGGCAGGAGATGTTCCACGGCAAGCGCTACTCGGAAGTGTGGCTGGGCGACAGCAACCCCGACTTCCTGAAACTGGCCGACGCCTACGACGTGCCGGGCTACCGCGCGTCCAGCGCCGAGGAACTGCCCGCCGCGATTGACGCGTGGCTGGCCGACCCCAAATCCGCCCTGCTGGAAGTGGTGGTGCCGCACGAACACGGTGTCTTCCCGATGGTGCCTGCGGGGGCCGCGCTGTACGAGATGATCGAATCCGATCCCGGGCGGGCCGTCGAACTGAAAGCCCAACTGGCCGACGCCCCCATGAACGAGGTGAACGACGCATGACCGATCCCGTCCCCTACGATCAACTGCTGTCCATCCTGGTGCGCGACGAACCGCGCGTGTTGACCCGCATCACGGCGCTGTTCGGGCGGCGCGGCTACAACATCAAGAGCCTGAGCGTGGGCAACACCGAGCACCCCGGCGTCTCGCGCATGACCATCGTGGTCCACGGCGACCGGGGCGTGGTGGAACAGGCCATCCGCCAGCTGGAGAAGCTGCACGACGTGATGAAGATCATCGACCACAGCCTGGAAAAGTATGTGGACCGCGAGCTGGTGCTGGTCAAGGTGGCCATCACGCCCGAGAGCCGCGTGGAGGTGCGCCAGATCGCCGAGGACTTCCGCAGCCGGATTGTGGATGTGGGTCGCCACGCCTTAACCTTTGAAGTCACGGGCGACGAGGGCAAACTGACCGCCTTTATCGAGCAGATGCGCCCCTTCGGCATCCTGGAGACCATGCGGACGGGCCGCATTGCCCTGACGCGCGGCAGCAACGCGGAGATCGCCAGCCACATCTACCATGAGGGCGAGACGCAGACACTGCGCCCCGTGGTCGAGGGTGTGGAAGCGCGTGAGGAACGGGCGCGTGGAGTTCCGAATCTGTTCTAAATGGCGCTTGAATTGACCGGCATGCTGGAGGGGTGCCTCTCAAGTCAGCCCCCCTGTGCAGCTGACTTGCCCTGAGCCAAAGCTGAGGGGAACTGTCTTCCTCCCCTAGCCCACATTCCCCCCCAACCCCTCACCTGTAGGAGAATCCCCCAATGGCTGCAAAAATGTATTACGACCGAGACGTGGACACCGCCCCCATCGAGAACAAACTGATCGCCATCATCGGCTACGGTTCGCAGGCGCACGCGCACGCGCAGAACCTGCGGGACAGCGGCTTTAATGTCGTGGTGGGCCTGCGCGACGGCAGCAGCAGCCGGGCCAAGGCCGAGCAGGCCGGACTGCGCGTCGCCAGCATCGAGGACGCCACCAAGGAAGCTGACGTGGTGATGCTCCTCATCCCCGACGAGAACCAGCCCAAGACCTACACCGAGAGCATCGAGCCGCACCTGACCGACGGCAAGGCGCTGGCCTTCGGCCACGGCTTCAACGTTCACTTCGGGCGCATCAAGCCGCCGGCGGGCGTGGACGTGTTCCTGGTGGCTCCCAAGGGACCTGGCCACATGCTGCGCCGTGTTTATGCCGATGGCGCGGGCATGCCCGGCATCTTCGCCGTGGGGCAGGACGCCACCGGCAACGCACGCTACATTGCGCTGGCCTACGCACGCGGCATCGGCTGCACCCGCGCGGGCGTGCTGGAAACCACCTTCAAGGAAGAAACCGAGACCGACCTGTTCGGCGAGCAGAGCGTGCTGTGCGGCGGCGTGACGCACCTGATCCAGGCGGGCTTCGAGACACTGGTGGACGCCGGGTACCAGCCGGAAATCGCGTACTTTGAGACCCTGCACGAGGTCAAGCTGATCGTCGACCTGATCTACGAGAAGGGCTTCGAGGGCATGCGTCACAGCATCTCCAACACCGCCGAGTTTGGCGACTACGTGACCGGGCCGCGCATCATCACGGACGACACCAAGGCCACCATGAAGGACGTGTTGAGCGACATCCAGACCGGCAAGTTCGCCCAGCGTTTCATCGACGACGCCGAGAGCGGGTTCCCCTACATGAACGAGCAGCGCAGCAAGATGCGCGACCACAAGCTGGAAACTGTGGGCAAGGAACTGCGCGACATGATGCCCTTCATCAGCAAGAAAGAGCTGGAAGTCTAGGCTTCCGGCGGTTCAAGGATGACCCTCTCCTGTCTGGAGGGGGTTTTTTCTGCTTCTCCGGTGCCTACAGCCCACCGCGTGGGTTCACGTCCACCCGCACCCGCGCCTTCCACGTCCGGGTGTCCAGCACCTTGAGCAACTCGGCCAGCCGGGCGTCGTTGCGGGCGCGCAGGAACAGGTGGTACGGGTACACGCCGCGCAAGCGGGCCACCGGACTGGGCGCGGGACCCAGCACTTCCTGGGCGGTGGCCCCCGCACCGTGCAACGCCTCGGCCAGTTCCTGGGCGGCCAGCTGCGCCCGGCTGGCCTCGCGGGCGGTGATTTCCACCTGGGCCAGCCGGGCGTGGGGGGGGTAGCCCAGCTCCTTGCGGGCGCGTTCCTCGGCCGCCGGGTAGGCCAGGGTGTCGCGGCCCTCGGCCAGCACCCTCAGGGCAGGGTGATCGGCCTGGAAGGTCTGCACCACCAGCAGCGGAGCGCGGGCCGGGTGCCATTCGACCAGTTGCCGCAGCAGCCGGTGGTAGCGCTCGGAGGCGCGGAAGTCCGAGACGTTCAGCCAGGTGTCGGCCAGCGTGACCGCCACCAGCGCCAGATTCGGCGGCGCGTCGTGCGACAGCAGCAGCTGCGTGCCCACCAGCACCCCCGCGTCCCCGGCCTGCAGCCGGGCAAGGGAATCCTGCTGGTCGCGGTCCATGCGGTAGACCGGCATTCCCGGCAGCAGCCGGCCCACCTCCTGCGCGATCCACTCGGTGCCGGGGCCGCGCGCCTTCCACATCTGCTCGCCGCAGTTGTCGCAGCGGTCCGGCATGGCCTCGTGGTAGCCGCACTGGTGGCAGGTCATCTGGCGGGTGGCCTGATGAAAGCGCAGCGGCACGTCGCAGTTGCGGCACTGCGGGGTGTGTTCACAGCCCGGACAGCGCAGCAGCGCCGAATACCCGCGCCGGGGGGCCAGCAGAACGGCCTGCCGCCCGCGCTCCTGCACCTGCCGCAGCAGCCGGGCCAGATCATGGCTGATCGGGTAGCCCATATCCCCGATGCCCAGGTGGGCGCCGCTCAGGGGACCCAGGGTGACCTGCTCCGGGGGCGTGGCATAATCCACGACATGCACGCGGGCACGCGGGGGCGGCAGCACCGCGCCGGGCCACGGCACGCTCTCGGCGGCGGGGGTGGCCCCCAGAGCGCCCAAAGGGATGTCATGGGCGGCGGCCACCCGCGCGGCAATGTCGGGCACAAAGGCCCGCGAACCGGAAAGGAGCTTGTGGGCGTCGCTGCCTTCCTCCAGCACCACGATCAGGGCGAGGTCTTGCAGCGGCGCGGCCAGGGCGTGGGCGCTGCCGATCACCAGGCGCGCCGCGCCGCTGCGGACCAGTTCCCAGGTGTGGGCGCGCTGGGTTTCATTCAGTTGCCCGCTGAGTTGCGCGGCGCGCGTTCCAGCGTGTGCGGCCAGCCCGGACAGGCCCTCCCAGGCGCGGCGCAGGGTGGCGTGATCGGGGGCAAGGACCAGCACGCTGCGGCCCTGCCCCAGCAGCCGCAGCACACGCGGCGCAAGGGTGCGGAAGCGTGAGGCCGCCCGCCCGCCGTGCAGCCGCCACAGCGGGGCCTCGGGCAGGCGGTCCGGGAGGGCCGTATTGGCGTCGGCGGGAACCGTCTCGGGCAGCGCGGGCGGCGGCGCAAGCACCTGCACGGTGTCGGCCCAGCCGCGGGCCAGTAGCGTTCCGGCGACGGTGGGGGTCAGGGGCGTGCCATCTGTGCTTGCGCCGTTGGCCCAGGCACTCAGGGTGTCCTGCGGTCCCGCCTCCCGTAACCATGCCCAGGCGGGAGGCGGTGGGGCGGCCTCCTGGACGTACTGCGCGCCTCCCGCATTCAGCACCCCGGTCACGACGCCCGTACTGACTCCCGCTGCTTTTGCCCAGCCGCTCAATGAATCCTGTGGGCCGTGCTCGCCCAGCCAGGCGTGGGCGTGGGTCTGCCGGGGGGTCAGGGGAGCCGGGGCAGGCCTCACGGCCCGCAGTACCGTCACGGCGCGGGCGACGGCGGGGACGTCGGCCAGTTCGCGGGCGCGGACCACCCCCCTGGTGCGGGGTCGCACCTCGAAGCGTTCTTCCAACAGCCCCTGCTCCCGCACGGCGTCCAGCAGGGCCGGGTGAAACGCCCCCGCGTCCGTCCACAGCGCCGTGGGGGTCTTGCGGGCAAAGGCCGTCAGGTCGGCCTCCTCCACCGCACGGACGCTGTGGATGAAGTCCACCGTCCAGCCCACCCCCAGCAGGTCGCCCCAGATCAGCCCGGCGGGAATGCGGGCGTCATGCGCCCAGGCACACACGCCCACCACCGTTTTCGGCCGCACCCAGGGACACGCCGGGGTGTCCAGCACATGCACCGCCTCGCGCAGCCGGTAAGCCCCACGCGGCCCGGTCTGGCCCACCACCAGCCCCACCACCAGCTCGCCTCGCCAGGGCACCAGCACACGGCACCCGGTGGGCACCTCTGCCGTCCAGCCGTGCGGCGCGCTGAAATCCTGCGCTGGCACAGGCAAATTGACCACCACCAGCCAGGATTGCGGGGCAGGAGCAGGCAGCAGAGTCACATCCCGCAGGCTAGCGCAGCGCGGTATTGGGCAACGGTGAGCGGAGGGACTGACCGCCCGCATCCTGAACCCACGCTCAGCAACTCCAGCGGCAACAATGGCGTAATGGGGGCATGAAACTTCCACGCACCCGCACGGTCAAGGGCAACCCCAGACGTTCCGCCTCTACCCTGAGCAAACTGCTGGTCTACGCGCCGATGGCCCTGCAGGTGATCGGCCTGCTACGCCGCAGCCGGAAGGTCAAACGCGGCAAGTACCTCAAGGCGCGCAAGCGGGACCGCGCCCTCGACTTTCTGCTGGGCCAGGCCGAACGTCGGCTGGGCGGCGCGGGGCGCAGGCGGCGCTGAGCGCTGGCCCCGGTCACCACACTCCTTTCTCACACCCGGCGGCGCGGCATACTGGCCCGCATGAGTGCCCCTGCAGAACTGCTTGCCGACCTGGCCCAGAGTCTGGGCGCAGACGCAGTGGGCTGGGCGGCGGCACAGGTGCCTGCCGGGGCGGTGGAGGAATACGCCCGCTGGCTGGACGCTGGACGTCACGCAGGGATGGCCTACCTGGAACGGCAGCTTCCGGCACGGGCCGATCCGTCCTCTCGGCTGGAAGGCGTGGGCAGCGTGCTGGTGCTGGGCGTGTCGCACGCCTTCGAGGACCCGCCCAGACCCCCGGACGGCGTCCGGGTGGGGCGTGTCGCCCGCTACGCCTGGACACCGGACTACCACGATCAGTTGCAGCCCCTTCTGACCCGCCTGGAAACCGAGGCCGCCGCGCTGGGCGTCCGGGCGCGCGGCTACGTGGACCACGGCCCAGTGATGGAACGCCTGTTTGCCTCGGGCGCGTTCCTGGGCTGGCGGGGCAAGTCGGGGATGCTGGTCAGCACGCATCTGGGCGCGTTCGTGACGCTGGCCGTGCTGCTGACGGACCTGCCATTTGGAGGCACGGGCGAGGCCCACCCGGACCGCTGCGGCCGGTGCTTCCGCTGCGTGGCCGCCTGCCCGACGAACGCGATTGGTGGTGACCGCGCCATCGACGCCCGGCGCTGCATCTCGTACCTGACCATCGAACACCGCGGCGCCATTCCATCCGAATTCCGGGAGGGAATAGGCGAGTGGCTGTTCGGCTGCGACGTGTGCAGTGAGGTTTGCCCGTGGTCCCACAGGGCCGGGCCGCTGGCTGAATTGCTGCGGCCACAGCCGGAACTGGCGAACCCCGATTTGGGGGCCTTTTTCGGCATCGGGGAAAGGGAATTCAATCGGCGTTTTGTGGGCACGGCGTTTCTGCGCCCGCGCCGCAAGGGGATGGCCCGCAACGCGCTGACGGTGCTGGGCAACACCCGCGCGCCCGAGGGCTGGCCGCTGCTGCTGGCCGGCATATCAGACCCCGCCCCCGAAGTGCGTGAGGCGGCGGCCTGGGCCCTGGCCCGCTGGGGCGAACTGGACCGGGTCCGCGCCCTGCTGAGTGACCCGGACGAACTGGTGAGCGGCAGTGCGGCCCGTTTGCTGTCCAGTTCCCCAGTTGTCTAGCCCGCCGTCAACAGCATCAAGAATCTTGGGGCAAATGTCAGATACCTGACGCTCGACTTGCCTACCATGACTGTGTGCGCGCCGTCTTCCTGCTTTCCCTGCTTGGCCTCGTGTCCCTGAATACCGGCCTGTCCCAGTCCACGCCTCCCGCCCCCTCGCCCACCCCTGCTCCGGCCGCCGCGCCAGCCACACCGCCTATCCTGACTCCCACCGTCGTCAACCGTTACCCGCATGACCGCGCCGCCTTTACAGAGGGCTTCCAGTACCTCGGCGACGGCACCTACATCGAGAGCACCGGACTGGTGGGTGAGTCCGGCGTGCGGCGGGTGGACCTGAAGACCGGCAAGGTGCTGGGCAAGGTGGCAACGCCACTGGTGACTGCCTTCGGCGAGGGGGTCACGGTGCTGGGCGGCCTGGCGTACCACCTGACGTGGCAGGACGGACTGGCCTTCGCCTTTGACATGGCCACCATGAAAGAGGTGGGGCGTTACCGCTACAGCGGCGAGGGCTGGGGCCTGACCACCAATGGCCGCGACCTGATCATGAGCAACGGCACCCCCACGCTGGTCTGGCGCGATCCCAAAACCTTCGCCGCCACGCGCCGCGTGACCGTCACCGACGGCGGGCAACCGGTCAAGAATCTCAACGAGCTGGAATACGTGCAGGGCAGCATCTACGCCAATATCTGGCTGACCGACCGGATTGCCCGCATCGACCCGCAGAGCGGCAAGGTCACCGCCTGGATCGACGTGGCGGCCCTGACCCGCGAGGCCAGCACCAACGCGGCCAAACTGGGCAGGCCGCTGACCTTCGACGACATTCCCAACGGCATCGCCTACGTGCCAGAGCGCGGCACGCTGCTGCTGACCGGCAAACGCTGGGGCACCGTTTTTGAGGTCAAGGTACCTGGCGTGGGCCTGACCAACGGACGCGCCCAGCCGCGCCGATAAGGCTCAGCGGTCCACGTCCGGAAGGAGTGATTGGACTGCTGCCCAGACTGCGTGTTCCAGCTCAGCCTCGTTCCGGGTGGCGTCCAGAACCATGAAACGGCCCGGCTCTGCCGCTGCCAGCTCCAGAAAGCCCTGCCGCAGGCGCTGATGGAAGGCCAGATCCGCACGCTCCAGTCGGTCTGGCTGGCCACGCCGCGCCGCCCGTTCCAGGCCCAGTTTCGGGTCGAGGTCCAGCAGCACCGTCAGGTGGGGCCACAGCCCGCCTGTCGCCGCTGCCGTGATGCCACGCAGCAGTTCGGCGTCCAGGCCGCGCCCGGCGCCCTGATACGCCAGACTGGAATCGGCGTAGCGATCGCAGACCACCACCTCTCCCCGGCCCAGCGCAGGCCGGATGACGTTGGCGACGAGTTGCGCGCGGCTGGCGCTGTACAGCAGGAATTCGGGCAGCGGGTCGATGGTCAGGTCAGGATCGAGCAGCACCTCCCGGACGCGCGTGCCCAGCGGCGTGCCGCCCGGCTCGCGGGTGACGGTGTGGGGCCGGCCGGCCGACTCCAGCCGCCGCAGCAGTCGGCCGATCTGGGTGCTCTTGCCCGCGCCCTCCGGTCCCTCGAAGGAGACGAAGAGGCTGGAACCAGGGCGGGCCGGGGGCTGCGAAAGCACGGCTTACAGGCCCGTTGGGTGGTGCAGAAACTGCCAGGGCAGCCCGAACTCCTCTTCGATCTTCGCGGCCAGAGCGCGAACGCCAAAGACCTCGGTTTCGTAGTGTCCGGCGAACACCACGTTTACGCCGTATTCGAAAGAGTCGTGGAAGTGCTTGTGTTCCGGCTCGCCGGTCAACAGGGTGTCCAGGCCCATTGCCGCCGCCTCGGCCACCGCGCCTGCGCCGCCGCCGCTGACGATGCCCAGACGTTTGACGGTGGGCTGGCCCCCGCCGTGAACGAGGCAGATCTCGCCGGTCAGTTTCTGCACGCGGTCGGCGAAGTCCTGCAAGGTCTGCTCGAAGGGCAACTCCCCGGCCAGACCGATCTTGTGGCCCGCCCAGTCACCGAAAGGTACGCGGTTTTCCAGCGACAGCGCCCCCGCGATCATGGCGTTGTTGCCGATCTCCGGGTGGGCGTCCAGCGGAATGTGGGCGGCGTACAGATTGAGGTCCGCCGCCAGCGCCGTTTGCAGGCGGGTGCGGTGCGGCCCGGTGACGGCCAGCGGATCGCCCCAGAACAGCCCGTGATGCACCAGCAGAAGGTCCGCGCCGCTATCTGCCGCGTGCTGAAGCGTCTTGGCGCTGGTGTCCACGCTGGCCGCGACACGGGTGATGGTTCCAGTGCCCTCGATCTGAAGGCCGTTCATGCTGGGATCGGGGTAGGCGTCGATTTTAAGGTAGTCGCCCAGCCAGCGCACCAGAGCGTCACGGCTGATTTCAGCGGGCTTGCGGGAAGAGGCATCGGTCATGCGGGCATTGTAGAGGTGGGGGCACGGGGCCAATGCCTCTGCAACCACTGGAAACGAGCGGGCCAGCCCACCCCGCGCTGGAGGAAGGGCTGGCCCGCTCTGCCGCCGGAACTACCCGGCCTGCGTCAGTTCGCGGCCCAACCACGCCGCCGCCCGGTCTATCAGGGCTGCTGCCGCTGGGGACACCCCGGTCATGTTGGCAAAACCGTGAATCATGCCGGGGCCTGGCTGATGTTCGGCGCGGTTGCCCGCCGCCCGCAGCGCCTCGGCGTAGGCGATGCCCTCGTCGCGCAGCGGATCAAATTCAGCCGTCAGCACCAGCGCAGGCGGCAGACGCTGAAGATCGGCGGCGTGTAGGGGGGAAACGTGCGGGTGTGCGCCGTGTTCGGCCTCCGCGAGGTACATCTGACCGAAGAATTTCATGCGCTCCTCAGTCAGGAAGTAGCCCACCGCATTCTCCCGGCGCGAGGGGTAGCGCTCCGTGTTCACGAAATCCGCGGCGGGATAGATCAGCAGTTGCGCGGCAATGGCCGGACCATGCTCGTCGCGGGCACGCTGGGTCACGGCGATGCACAGGCTCGCGCCCGCGCTGTCGCCCGCCAGCGCCAGCCGGGCCGGATTGACGCCCAGTGGGCCAGCGTTCGCGGCAGCCCAGGTGAAAGCGGCGTAGGCATCGTCCACAGGAGCCGGGAACTTGTTTTCGGGGGCCAGGCGGTATTCCACGCTCAGCACGGCACTTTCCGCACCCGCGCACAGCTCGCGGCACACCTGATCGTGCGTCTCGACGCTGTAGGCCACGAAGCCACCGCCGTGGAAGAACACGGTCAGCGGCCAGCCCTGCGCCGGGGCCGCGCCCTGCGGCGTGTACAGCCGGGCGGGCAGCGCCGACGCGGGGCCGGGCAGGGTCAGGTCACGGGTGGAAATGCCAGCAAACGCACGTTTGGGCGTGCGGGCCGAATTGGCGAGCACGGCCTGCCGCATCTCCTCCAGACCACTGGCCTGCGGCGCGGCGGCAAATTGCAACAGGACTTCTTTCAGGGCGGGATCAAGGGGCACGTTGGAACCTCCAGAAGGGAGAGCAGAAACGGTAAAACGGCAACGGGCTGTGAAGGGACCCCCCCCACAGCCCGGCAACGCTCAGATGGTTACAGGACCTCGAACAGCCCCGCCGCGCCCATGCCCCCACCCACACACATGGTCACCACGACATGCTTGGCACCCCGGCGCTTGCCTTCCAGCAGAACGTGGCCGGTCAGGCGGGCGCCGCTCATGCCGTAGGGATGGCCGATAGAGATGCTGCCGCCGTTGACGTTGTACTTCTCCGGGTCGATGCCCAGCTTGTCGCGGCAGTACAGCGCCTGCACCGCGAAGGCCTCGTTCAGCTCCCACAGGTCGATGTCGTCCACACTCAGGCCGTGGCGCTTCAGGAGCTTGGGCACCGCGTAGATCGGGCCAATGCCCATTTCCTCGGGTTCGCATCCGGCCACGGCGAAGCCCTTGAACAGCCCCAGCGGTTGCAGGCCGCGCTCGCGGGCCATGTCGGCGTCCATGACCACCACCGCCGCCGCGCCGTCCGACAGCTGCGAGGCGTTGCCCGCCGTGATCACGCCGCCCTCAAAGACGGGCTTGAGCTTCTGCAAGCCCTCCAGCGTCGTGTCGGGGCGGTTACCCTCGTCCAGCTTGCGGGTCACTTCCTGCTCGGAGATCTCGCCCGTTGCCTTGTCCTGCACCTTCATGGTGGCGGTCATGGGCACGATTTCGTGGTCAAACTTTCCGGCTTCCTGGGCCGCCGCCGTGCGCTGCTGGCTTTTCAGGGCGTACTCGTCCTGCTGCTCGCGCGAGATGCCGTAGCGCTTGGCCACGACTTCCGCCGTTTCCAGCATGGACATGTAGATGGCGGGCTTGTGCTCCATCAGCCACTCGCCGCGCAGCCGGTACTTGTTGGCGTGTTCGTTCTGGGTCAGGCTGATGCTTTCCAGGCCGCCTGCCACGAAGATCTCGCCCTGTCCGGCCATGACGTGGTTGGCCGCCAGCGCGATGGTATTCAGGCCGCTGGAGCAGAAGCGGTTGACGGTCACGCCCGCCACGCTGACAGGGAATCCGGCGCGCAGGGCGATCTGGCGGGCGATGTTGCTGCCGGTTGCGCCCTCGGGGTTGCCCGCGCCCATGATCACGTCTTCAATCTCGGCGGGGTCGATCCCGGCCCGCTGGACGGCGTGCGTGACGGCGTGCGCGCCCAGATCAGAGCCGTGCGTGTCGTTGAGGTAGCCCCGGTAGGCCTTGCCGATGGGGGTGCGGGCGGTGGAAACGATGACTGCTTCGGGCATGGTGAAACTCCTTGGATTGAGTTGGGGTGAGGAGACAAACCTGGCATCTCAGGGACGGGTCAAGGGTGGGTATTTTTTCGCGGCAACTGCTTGCAAGGCTGAGGAACTGAAACAACGCCGCCGAGCGCGATTTAACTTTTCTTGTCCCAGCCAGCAAACGTGCCCCCCTCATCGGCCAGCTTCTGAAGCAGGGGCGCGGGCGTCTGACCGTACTGTTTCAGGTCGGCCACCACGTTTTTCAGGCCCTGCTCGTCGGCGTACTGCATGGGACCGCCCCGGTAGGCGGGGAAGCCGTAGCCGTAGATGTAGATCACGTCAATGTCCCCGGCACGCTGCGCGATGCCCTCCTCCAGAATCTTCGCGCCCTCGTTGACCAAGCTGTAGGTCAGGCGCTTGGTGGCCTCGTCCTGAGTGATCTCGCGCGGCGTGATGCCCTTTTCACTGCGGTAATCGGCGATCAGCTGGGTCATCTCGGCGTTGGGCCTCGGCTTGCGGTCCTCGCCGTAGTCGTAGATGCCTGCCGCCGTTTTCTGGCCCTTGCGCCCGCGCTCCACGATGCGGTCCAGCCAGCCGTCGGGCTTCGGCTCGCCGCGCTCCTTGGCCTGGTGCTGGCGGATGGCGTAGCCGATGTCCAGGCCCGCCATATCGCTCATCTGGAACGGCCCCATCGGCAGGCCCAGCGCGTTCATGGCGGCATCCACGTCCTGCACGTTCGCGCCCTCTTCCACCATCTTGCGGGCCTCGTCGCCGTAGCGGTGAACCATGCGGTTGCCCACGAAGCCGTCACAGACGCCCACCACCACGCCCACCTTCTTGATCTTCTTCGCCAGCGCCATGCTGGTGGCCAGCACGCTGTCGCTGGTCTTGTCGGCCCGCACGATTTCCAGCAGCTTCATCACGTTGGCCGGGCTGAAGAAATGCAGGCCGATCACGCTTTCGGGGCGTTTGGTAACGCTGGCAATCTCGTTCACGTCCAGCGTGGAGGTATTGCTCGCCAGAATCGCGCCCGGCTTGGCAATCCCGTCCAGTTTGGTGAAGATGTCCTTCTTCACGTCCATGTTCTCGAAGACCGCTTCGATGATGATGTCGGCGTCCTTCAGATCACCCATGTCCAGCGTGGGCGTCAGCATGGACATGCGTTTTTCCACGTCCTCCATGCTGATGCGGCCCTTTTTGGCGGTGTTCTCGTAGTTCTTGCGGATCACGCCCAGGCCACGGTCCAGCGCCTCCTGCTGGGTTTCCACGATGGTCACGGGAATCCCGGCGTTCAGGAAGTTCATGGCGATGCCGCCGCCCATCGTGCCCGCGCCGATGATGCCCGCCGATTTGATCTCGGTGGTGGGTGTCTCCTTGGTGATGCCCGGGATCTTGCCCGCCTCGCGCTCGGCGAAGAAGATGTGGCGCAGGCCGCGCGACTGCGGGCTGTTCATGGCCTCCAGGAACTTACCTGCCTCAGCGTCCCAGCCTTCCTTGAACGGTTGATTCGCCGCCATTTCCGCCAGATCGATGATCAGCGAGGGCGAGAGCTGGCCCCGGTGCGACTTCTTAATGCCTTCGCGAGCGGCAGCGAAGACTTCGGGGCTGCCACCTTCCACCTCTTTCTCGCTGATGCGCGGCAATGGGCGGACGTCGGCGTGGCTGCGGGCAAAGGCCACCGCTCCGGCCAGCAGATCGCCGTCCACGATCTCGTCGATCAGGCCCAGCTTCTGCGCCTCAGTGGCCTTGATCGGGTTGCCCGACAGCATCATCTCCAATGCCTTCTGCGCGCCCACCACACGGGGCAGGCGCTGTGTGCCACCTGCGCCCGGCAGCACGCCCAGCTTGACTTCGGGGAGACCCACCTGCGCTTCCCCCACCGCCACGCGGTAGGTGCAGCCCATCGCCAGTTCCAGTCCGCCGCCCAGCGCCGTGCCGTGGATGGCGGCCACGGTGGGCTTGCCAAAGCCGTCCAGCTTCTCAATGGTGCCGCGCAGGTCGGGGGCTTCCTCGCGCGGGCGGCCGAAGGTCTTGATGTCGGCCCCGGCCACGAAGGTGCGCCCGCCGCCGATGATGACCACGGCCTTCACGCCGTCGTCGGCAGCGGCCACGTCCAGTCCGGCTTTCAGGCCCTCCGGCACGCCGGGGGAAAAGGCGTTGACGGGCGGGTTGTTGATGGTGAGAATCAGAATTTCACCGTCGCGGGACTGTTGAACCATTGCGGGTTGCTCTTTGGTCATGGTGGAGCCTCCTTGAGTTGTGCGCCGTGCTGAGGCCCGTATGCTTCCATGTTGCCCGCCCAGGGTCAAATACGTGGACGTTCATAGTTGACGTGCGCGTTCACTTTGTGGGGGACAGTCGGGTATGCTTCCGCCTATGAGCGAACTGATGAAGGCCATCGTGGTGGAACGCCTCGGTCCCCCCAACGTGATGGAGGTCAGGGAGATTCCCGTGCCGCAGCCGGGCGAGGGCGAGATCCGCATCCAGGTGGAGGCCGTGGGCATCAATTTCGCCGACGTGCTGGCAGTGGCCGGGCAGTACCTGACCCGCACGCGCGTGCCGTACACGCCGGGCATGGAGTTCGCCGGCATCGTGGAGTCGCTGGGCGAGGGCGTGAGCAACGTCAGGGTGGGCCAGCGCGTGGCCTGCCTGGGCGGCACCGGCGCCTTGGCGAAATACGCGGTGGCTAGGGCGGCGGCGGTGATTCCGGTGCCGGAGAACTTCACGGGGGCGCAGGCCGCCGCCTTCCCGGTGTCGTACTTCACGGCCTACCACGGCCTCAAAACCCTGGGGCGCGGCCAGCCCGGCGAATGGGTGCTGGTGCAGGCGGCGGCGGGCGCCCTGGGCACAGCCAGTGTGCAGCTTGCCAAGGCGATGGGCATGAACGTGATTGCCATGGCGAGTACCGAGGAAAAGCTGCAGTTGGCCCGCGATCTGGGCGCGGACGTGACCCTGTTGCAGGATGACCCGGACCGCGTACAGAAGGTGCGTGACGCGGCAGGCGGCAAGGGCGTGCCGCTGATTCTGGAAGTGGTGGGCGGCCCGCGTTTTCAGGAAAGTCTGGACATGGCCGCCGGACAGGGCCGGATCATCGTGATCGGCAACGCCAGCCGCGAGGACGCCCACCTGCGCCCGGTGGAACTGATGAAGCGCAACCTGACGGTCACAGGCCTGTGGCTGACCAGCCTGATGAATGACCGCGCGGCGACGGTGGCCGCCGCCCAGGCGCTCACGCCACTCGTGGCCAGCGGGCAGGTCACGCCGCAGGTGGGGCCGACCTACGCCCTGGCCGACAGCCCCCGCGCCTTCCAGGACATCCTGGACCGCAAGACGACCGGCAAGGTGGTCATCGAGCCGGGACGGTAAGCCCCCACGGCCTTCCCCTCTCCCAGCTGGGAGAGGGGTTTGTGTTGGACCCGTGTATACCGGCAGCGGGGCCAGAACGCGAGGGTGGCCGTTCCCCGCAGGCCGACTACAGCGTCTGGGCCGCCTGAACCCACCAGTCCGGATGCGCCAGGGCGATGGCCCGCGCAGCGTCGTAGGCCTGCCCGTCGCTGGACGCCACGCCAAAGCAGGTGCTGCCCGAACCGCTCATCAGGGGGGAGCGCAGGCCTGCCGCAGCCAGCACCGTCAGAACTTCGCGGATGGGGGCGTGGCGGGCGCTGACGCCGTCCTGCAGGGCATTGTGGTACGGCACCGCCTGCTCGCCGCCCAGCGCGGCCAGAATCGCGCCCACGTCCAAGGCGGGGGTAAAGGCTTCCTCATCGTCCAGCCAGGCGTAGGCGTCGCGGGCGCTGACCTCCACGCCTGGATTGACCAGCACCAGGGCGGTGCGGGGCACCGGCACGGACACCAGCAGTTCACCGATGCCCTCCGCGACGGCGGCCTGACCCAGCAGGAAAAACGGCACGTCCGCCCCCAGGCCCAGCGCCAGCTCAGGCAACGACACCTGAGACGGGTACAGCCGCGCCAGGGCCATCAGAGTGGTGGCCGCGTCGCTGCTGCCACCGCCCAGACCGGAGGCCAGCGGCAGCCGCTTGTGCAGGGTGATGGCCGCGCCGCCCTGCACGCCCGCCGCGTCCAGATAGGCGCGGGCGGCGCGGTAGACCAGATTGCGCTCATCGGCGGGCAGGTCCGCACCCATCCCGTCCACCGCCTGCACCTTCAGCGTCAGGGTGTCGGCCAGGCCAATCTCCAGCTCGTCCCCCACCGAGAGCGGCACCATCAGGGTGTGCAGCTCGTGGTAGCCGTCGGCCCGCAGATCGCGCACGCTCAGGCCAAAGTTGACCTTGGCCGGGGCCAGATAGGTCTTGTGGGACAGGGCGGGGGAACGGAGGCTCACGCCCTCCAGCATTCCACATGACGCGGGGACAGGACCCAGGCAGGGCCACGCTCCGTGAAGTCCTCAGCCTGCGAACCCACCCGGCTGTGCGTCCCACACCGGGGCCAGCGCCTGTGCCAGCGCCAGATCGCCGGGGGTGGTCACCTTGAACAGGCGGGCGTCGCCGCGCACCAGCTGCACCTGCCCGCCCTGGCGCGCGATCAGTCCGGCGTCGTCGGTGGCGGCGTGTCCGTCGGCGGCGGCCTGCGCGTGCGCCCGCAGCAGCAATTCGCGGCGAAAGCCCTGCGGCGTCTGCACCGCCCACAGTCCCTCGCGGGACACCGACGCACCCCACAGGCCGCCGCCCCCGGAGTGAACCAGCGTATCGGCCACCGGCAGCGCCACCGTCGCCGCCCCTGTCTCCGCCACGGCCTCCAGCAGCGCGAGGGTGATGTTGGCAGGCAGGAAGGGCCGGGCCGCGTCGTGAATCAGCACGGTGTCGGCCACCGTCGCATGCAGCAGGCGGCGCACGCTGTCCTGGCGGGTCTCGCCGCCAACAATGGCGCGGGCATTGATGCCGGGGGGAAGTTCCATGCCGCCCGGCAACGCCACCAGCACCTCGTCCACATACGGGGCCAGCGCCGCGACGCTGCGGGCCAGCAGGGACAGGTCGCCCACCGTCACGAACGCCTTATGGCCCAGGCCCAGGCGGGTCCCGCTGCCGGCGGCGGGAATCAGCGCCGCCGTGGTGCCGGACAGCAGACACGCGCCCGTCACCCTCCCCTCCCGCTCAGGACCCGTCCTCGCGCCAGCGTTTGAAACCGGGGGTGTCCAGGCCAAACTGGTCCAGCACGCGGGCGGTCACGAAATGCAGCAGTTCCTCCACGTCCCCGGGCGCGTGGTAGAAGCCGGGGCTGGCGGTCATGACGGTGGCCCCCGCGTCGTGGGCCGCCAGCATGTTCTGCAGCGTGGGCCGGGGCAGCGGGTCCTCGCGCAGCACCAGCACCAGCGGGCGGCGTTCCTTGAGGGTCACGTGCGCGGCCCGCGACAGCAGGTTGTCGGCAAAACCGTGGGCAATCTTGGCCAGGGTGCCCGCGCTGCACGGAATGACCAGCATGCCGTCGGTGCGGTAGGAGCCGCTCGCGACGCTGGCGGCCAGATCGCGGTCGTCGTGAACGTGGGCCGCGTGCCCGGTCAGATCGGCCAGTTGCGGCCCGCCCTCGGCGCTCATCACCCGTTTCGCGCCGCTGCTGACCACCAGATGGGTTTCCACCCCCAGGTCACTCAGCACCCGCAGCACGTCCCGCGCGTAAGGGATGCCGCTGCCGCCCGACACGCCCACCACCAGCCTCAAGCGAAAAACCCCATGGCGGCAGGCTAGCAGGAGCGCAGGACCCACGCTGCCGCCCTTCCCACCAATCCAGCGGCGTTGGCTGCCGCGTGGGAGACGGCATCCCCCTGCGCGCCCTGTGGCAGATCAGACCCCCTGCGCCGAGGTCTCCAGCGGGAGTTTGGACGTCCCGGACGCCGGCCGCAACCTTTATGTGGGGCCTCCCCTTCTGGGGTACGGGTCCTGTCAGAACGTGCCCGGTAGATTCGGCGCTGTGGCACGGCACCCCTGAAGACTCTGCCGTGCGGGCCGCCCTCTCTTTCAAACTCTTTCAAAACCGCCCTCTTGCGGCCAGCAGCGTCGGTGGCGCAGCCAGGGAGTCCCATGCGAAACACATTTTCCGCAGTGCTGGCCCTGACGGCTGCCCTGACCGCCTGTGGGCACAACGTCTCCCCCACTCCCGTCCCGGCCCCCAGCCCCACCGTCGCCACATCTCCGGCTGCCGGTTCGCCAGGACAGGTCACGGCACCCGCCGGCCCGGACGGCAAGTCCGGCGGCATCAACCTGCCCTCGACAGGCAAGGTGGACTGGGACTGGCAGATCGGCGCCTCTTCGGACAGCGCGATCAGGGTGGCGTCCGACGTCAAGCTGATCGACATCGACGGCTTCACCGCGTCGGCCGCCAAGGTCGCTGAACTCAAGAAGCAGGGCCTGTATACCGTGTGCTACATCGATGCAGGCAGCTACGAGCCGGGCCGCCCCGATTCGGGCCGCTACCCCAGTTATCTCAAGATTCAGCAGGACCCCGACTGGCCTGCGGAATACTTCCTGGACGTCACCGACGTCTTCAGGCCCAACTCTGTGCTGGCAGGAATCCTGACTGACCGCATGAAAATGTGCCGTGACAAGGGGTTTGACGCGCTGGAACCGGACAACCTGCAAAACGACGAGAACGTCCGCGGTGGCCGCATCACCACCCAGCAGCAGATTGACTTCAACGGCTGGATTGCCGATCAGGCCCATCTGCATGGTCTGGCGGTCTTCCAGAAGAATGGTCCGGACAAGATTCTGCTCAGGGACCGCACCGGCAAGATGATGGTGGACAAGTTCGACGGCATCCTCAATGAAGAATGTCAGCAGTTCGGCGAGTGCGGCCCGCTGGCCGAATACACCCGTCGCGGCAAGCTCGCCCTGAACGTGGAATACCGCAGTGGCGCGAGCCTGAACTGCACGCTGATGGCCCAGCTGGGCGTCAACGCCATCAAGAAGGATCTGAATCTGGCGGGCGCAACCATGGGCGGCTACCTGCGCGAAACCTGTCGCTGAGCGGCAGCGCCGCAGGGGGGCCGCAGCCCGCCCGCTAAACTTCTCCCATGAACCTGTCCCAGGCCCGAGACGCCCTGGCCGCTGCCCGCCGCGTGGCCGTCCTGACCGGCGCAGGCATCAGCGCCGAGAGCGGCATTCCCACCTTCCGCGACGCGCAGCAGGGGCTGTGGGCACGCTTCCGGCCCGAGGACCTGGCCAGCCCCGACGCGTATCACCGCGATCCGGCGCTGGTCTGGGAGTGGTACGCGGGCCGCTACCGCGACGTGATGGCGGCAACGCCCAACGCTGGGCATGACCGGCTGGCGCGGCTGGAACGCGAGAAGGGAGACGGCTTTTTCCTGGCGACGCAGAACGTCGACGGCCTGCACGCCCGCGCCGGCAGCGGAACATTGGGAGGACAGCTGGTGGAATTGCACGGCAACCTCATCACTGCCCGCTGCGAGGTCTGCGGACAGGTGGAGGCCCTGCCCGCCCCAGAGGGCTTCACGCCCCCACCCGTCTGTTCACGGTGCAGCGGCCGGATGCGCCCCAACATCGTCTGGTTCGGCGAATTCCTGCCCGAAGACGCCCTGGAGGCCGCCTCAGACGCCTTTGCCGCGGCCGACGTGGCCCTGATCATCGGCACCAGCGGCGTGGTGTACCCGGCGGCGGGACTGGCCTTTGAAACCCTGGGGCGCGGCGGAACGGTGATTGAGATCAACCCCAGTGAGACCGAGTTGACCCCCCACCTGAGCTTCAGCCTGCGCGAAACGGCGTCGAGGGGACTCGCGGCTTTGAACGGTGGGTGATACGGGCTCCGATTGAATCGTTTGCAAAACGATGAAAATCCGAGCGAAGCGAGAACGAGGAGAACGGGTTCCGGGAGTGGAGTTGGCAAACCGGCGCCCTCCCGGTTTGTTAACGAAGCAGACGGAATCCGTATGAAGGGGCATCGACACCTGACAGGGCGCAGGTGTCGATGCCCGTGCGTTCCCGGAAACATTGAGGAAAGAACAGCCCGGGGCACACGTCCGAATGGGAATCGATAGGGCGGATGGGAACCGATAGAGGCCACGTTGATTTTCGGCAGACGCCCATGTACAGTGGCTCCACATCGTTAAGAAAGTTTCTTATCTAGGAGTTGTCCATGGGTCAGCCGCGCGAGCTTCGGCGTCTTAATCGCCGCGCCGTTACACAATTGCTGTTTACCGAGGCGGGAGCCACCCGGCCGCAGCTGGCCGACCGGACCGGACTGTCCAAGGTCACCGTCAACGTCGTGGTACAGGAACTGCTCATTCACGGCATCGCCCGGCTGTCCATCTCGTCGGACCAGGGCATGGGCCGCACCCCTCACATGGTCGAGTTGCAGCCGCAGGTTGGCGCGGTGCTGGCCATTAGTCTGCAACCCACCGACATTTACACGCACCTGAACGGCCTGGCTGGCGGTGAGGCCCGGACCCGGCAGACCCACTGCGCCGAACCCGAACTGACCGCGGCACTGCTGGGGGTACTCGCCGAGGCGCTGGCCGAAGACACCTATGGGCCGCTGCGCCACGTGCTGATCGGCCTGCCAGCCCCGGTGGACCCGCAAGGCCGGGTGCGGGAACCCAACGTGACCCACCACCTCGACGTGGGACGGGTCACGGGCTTTCTGGAAGGCGCTGGCGTGACCTACGCCTTCGTCAATGACGCCAATCTGGTGGCGCTGGCCATCACCCGTGAGACGCCCGACTGCAGCCACATGGCCGTGCTGATCGAGCGGCCCAGCGGCACCGGCATGGGTCTGCTGCTGGGCGGAAAGCTGTACCGGGGCATGCACGGGCGGGCCGGGGAAATCGGGCGCTCGCGCTGGCCCACTGCGGGCGGCGCGGAGCCGCTGGAAAGCCTGCCCAGCCCCGAGCGGCTCGACGCCACGGCGTTCATGCTGGCTGGACTGGTGCATACGCTGGACCTGCAGCACGTGGCGCTCGGCCTGCCGCAGAGCCGCGCCTCTGCCCTTCAGGAGAAACTCAGCACCCTGCTGGACGTGTCGATCACCACCCAGCTGCTGCCGGACGTGGACGCCGTGGTGCTACGCGGCGCGGCCCTTCTGGCACATGAACAGGCGCGGGAGCATCTGCTTGCGCGCGTCGAGGACCTTGGAGGGGAACACACCGATGTGGCATGACACGTACCTGAAAACCGTTCTGCAACCGGACTACGCCTATGCCAGCGAGCACCTGCTGCCCCACCTGTTCGACGCCCTGAGCGCCCACGCCCTGATGCTGGACGGCTGCGGCGTGGCGCACGCGGGCGAGGCGGCCCGGCTGCTGCGTGACATTCGCCGCCAGCCGTTTCCAGCCTACGACCCCAGCATCGAGGACGTGTTCTTCACGCTGGACCGGACGCTGGCGGCCCGTGACGCGGACGCGGCAGGGGCGCTGCGGACGGCGCTGTCGCGCAACGATCTGGACATGACCATCTACCGCCTGAGTGCCCGGCTGCGCCTGATGCGGGCCATGGAGCGGGTGTTGCGGCTGCGGCGCACGCTGCTGGACCTCGCCGCGCGGGAGATCGACACCGTGATTGTCGCGTACACCCACCACCAGCCGGCCCAGCCCACCACCCTGGCGCACTACCTGACGGCGGTGGAAAACGTTCTGTCCCGCGACAGCGCGCGGATGCTGGGTGCCCTGGCGCACCTGAACATCAGCCCGATGGGCGCGGTGGCGCTGGGCGGCACCAGCTTTCCCATCGACCGGACGCGCACCTCGGCGCTGCTGGCCTTTGACCGGCCCATCGAGAACACCTACGACGCCGTGAGCGCCAGCGACTGGCAGGTGGAGATCGCCAGCGTGATCACGGTGGTGTCCACGACCCTCTCAAGGGTGCTGTACGACCTGCTGTTCTGGGCCTCGCGCGGGCTGCTGTCGCTGGAAGACGGGCTGGTGCAGGGCAGCAGCGTGATGCCGCAGAAACGCAATCCGGTGGCCCTGGAACACGCCCGGACCAAGTTCAGCAAGGCCATCGGGGTGACGCAGAGCGTGATCATCAGCAGCCACAACGTGCCGTTCGGGGACATCAACGACCCTGGCCCGGACATGCAGCCGCCGCTGACCAGCATGTGGCACGACTTCCGCGACGGCCTGGAACTGATGATCGCCTCGCTGACCCGTCCCAGACTCAACCGCGAGGAATGGCTGCGTGAAGCCCAGCAGGGCGAATCGGTGGTCACCGAGCTGGCCGACGTGATCGCCCGCCACTCCGGCTGCGGCTTCCGGGACGCGCACGCCCACGTGGCGGCGCTGCTCGCACACCTGCACGCCCAGGGCCGCGCGGTCAGCACCTTGACCGCCGCGGATCTCGGGGCAGTGGGCCTGCATCTGCCGGAAGCCGAGGTGCAAAGCGCCCTGAACCCGGCGGAATTCATCGCCCGCCGCACCACCTTCGGCGGCCCCGCTCCGCAGGTCATGGCCGGGGAACTCCTGGCAGCCCGCGAACGCCTGGACACCGACCTGGCCCACCACGACAGCCTCACCACCCGCTTTATGAATGCCCGTTCGTACCTTGAAGGAGGTTCGTTATGAGAAAACGTTGCTGGTCCGCCGTGCTGCTGTCCTTGCTGGTGGGTGCCGCAAGCGCACAGACTGCGCCTGCGCCCGCTCCCAACCCCATCCAGAGCGGCCCCGGTTCCTACGGCGGCACGGTCAGCGGCCTGGACCTGATGGACGTGGACCTAATGTTCATCGGCGCGCACCCGGACGACGACGGCGGCGTGGGCGGCATCCTGGCCCGCTACCTGCTGGACGGCGGCCTCAAGGGCACCGTGGTCACCCTGACCGGCGGCGAGGGTGGCGGCAACGCCACCGGCCGCGAGACCGGCCGCGCCCTGGGCTTGATCCGCGAGGAGGAGGAACGCCGTTCGCTGGCGATGCTGGGCGTGGACAGTCCGCACTTCCTGGGCCTGCGCGACTTCTACTTCACGCTGTCGGCCGAGGAGACGCTCGAAAAGTGGGGCGGCCCGGCCTTTGTGTGCGACGTGGTGCGGCTGGTGCGGGTGCGCCGCCCCGAGATCATCGTGACGATGTGGCCCGGCCCCGGCACGCACGGCCAGCACCAGATGGCCGCCCGCGCCGCCACGCTGGCCTACAACTCGGCCGGTGACCCGAAGTCCTGCCCCGAGCAGGTGGCCGAGGGCGTGCAGCCGTTCACGCCGCTGAAGCTGTACTACTACCCCAACAGCGCGGCCGAGGCCACCGTCAAGATTCCCACCGACGACGTGTCGCGCACCGCGCGGCTGCGCTACGCGGACCTCAAGAGCATCGCGCAGCACAACTACCGCTCGCAGGGCTGGGACACCACCTCCACGCTGCCGGCGCGGGCAGCCAATCCCGAGTCGTTCATGCTGGTGGCCTCGCGGGTGCCCACCCCCGCCCAGGAAACATCGCTGCTCGGCGGGGCGCTGGCCCCCAGCGGGTCCTCGCCGGCCGGCGTGCGGCTGGAGGTGCAGCCCGGCGCCTATGACATCGGTGCGGGGCAGGCCGCGCCCGTGACGGTCACCCTGATCAACACCACCGCCCAGCCCATGACCGGCGTGACGCTGGCCCTGAATGCCCCGGACGGCTGGACGGTCTCGGCCGCTCCGGCCGCCCGGACCCTCAAGCCCGGTGAGTCGGCCAGCGCCACCTTCCAGGTCATGGCCCCCGCCGGGGCCGCCGCCGAGCGCAGCGCCCTGACCGGCAGCTACCGCGCCGTGCAGGACGGGCAGGCCATCACCGGCCGTGCCGGCAACTTCGTGCGTCCGCTGCCCGCCGTCGTGGCCACGTTCGCCCCCACCTTTGACGTCGCCGCGTACCAGGACTTCGCACGGCAGACCGGCACCGACTGGGTGATCGGCTCGCTGCCCACCCGTCTGGCACTCGCGCTGGGCCAGAAGACCCCCGTGAACGTAACCGTGACCAACCGCAGCGGGGCTGCCGTGAACGGCAAGGTAGAGCTGAAACTGCCCGCAGGCATCGCGCTGTCGGGCGACACCGCCTACTCGCTGGCCGCCGGACAGAGCAAGACGCTGACGTTGCAGCTGGAAGCTGTGGTCGCCGCGCTGCCTGCCGGACGCCAGAGTGCGCTGCTGCCGGTCAGCCTCAGCACCGGCAACTTCACCGACACCGCCAACGCCTACGTGCTGCCCAGCCTGACCATTCCGCGCCTGAGCAAGGCGCCGGCCATTGACGGCGACCTGGCCGACCTGTCGGCGGGCGCCGACGGGCAGATCGGCCCCGAAGACCTGTGGTGGCGGGCCAAGCCCGACGGCGCGGCAGACGCCAGCGCCAGCTTCAAGCTCGGCTACGACGACACGTACCTGTACGTGGGCCTGAACGTCAAGGACGAGCTGGTGGCCTGCAACATCGCCCCCGACGACGTCAAGGCCCAGCTGCGCTCGGACGCGATTGGCGTCACCGTGGACCCCAGCGGCACCAGCCGCGACACCGGCACCACCATGCAGGCCGCCGCCTTCCCCTGCACCACCGACGGCTTCGGGGCACGCGGCTTCCGCGACGCCGACGCCCGGCAAGGCGTGATGGAGGAAACGGCGCCCGGCATGCAGGTGGCCTCCAGGAAGGTGGACGGCGGCTACACCATCGAGTTCCGCCTGCCCTGGGCCGCCATGCCCAAGGTGCCCAAAGCGGGCGACACCATCGGCCTGAACCTGGTGATGTACGACGGCGACACGGCCGACGCCCGCGTGGGTGCGAACATCAGCCAGAGTGGGCTGGCGTGGGCGGCGTTCCCCTGGGGCGGCAAGCAGGCCCTGCCCTACCTGTGGCCCCGCGTGACCCTGGGCAAGTAACCGGCAGCCCCGACGGGCGGAGGCAGGAAAGCGCCCGGTTCACAACGATTGCCAGCCAGCTCTCTTTTCCGCCCCTGCCCGACGTATAGTTTAAATTCTCAAGTACCCCTCATCTCACACGTACCCTCAAGGAGATCAATGAAAAAGCTGCTTACGCTGGCCCTCGGTCTGTCCCTCGCCTCCGCCTCGGCCGCGCCCGTCACCCTGACCTACTGGCAGTACGACTTCGCCAGCAAGGTCAGCACCATGAACGAGCTGATCAAGAAGTTCGAGGCCGCCAACCCCGACATTAAGATCAAGCAGGAAACCTTCCCCTACGACGCCTACAACCAGAAGGTGGCCTCCAGCGTGCCGGCCGGCCAGGGCCCGGACGTGGTCAACCTGTTCTACGGCTGGCTGCCGCAGTACGTGGACAGCGGTTACCTGCTGCCCCTGCCGGCCAAGGACTTCCCGATCAAGAAGATCGAGAGTGACTTCGTGCCGATGATCCAGACCAGCAAGATGGACGGCAAGTACTACGCCCTGCCCACCTCGGTGCGGACGCTGGCGGTGTTCTACAACAAGGACCTGTTCAAGGCTGCCCGCCTGACCCCCCCGCGCACCTGGGAAGACTTCATCGCCGCCGGGGAGAAGATCGTCAAGGGCGCGCCGCCGCGCTTCACCACCCTGGGCTTCGGCATCCAGCCCGACGGCCAGGACTACCACATGGTCCGCGAGGTGCTGGTGCGGCAGTTCGGCGGCACCCCGTACAGCAAGGACAGCAAGACGGCCACCTACGACAGCGAGGCCGGGCGCAAGGCAATGGCCTTCTACACCGATCTGGCCACCAAGTACAAGCTGGGCGTGCCCAACTTCTTCCCCGGCAACAACAGCTACCGCGACGCCTTTATCGCCGGCAAGGTCGGGATGATCATCGACGGCTCCTTTGCCGTCAACACCATCAAGAACGGGGCCAAGTTCGAGTGGGGCGTCATCCCGCTGCCGGTGATGAAGGACAACGGCATCCGCAGCAACTTCGGGTCGTACTGGGTCAACGGCATCACCAAGAACGCCAAGGGCGAAAAGCTCGACGCCGCCGTGAAGTTCCTCAAGTTCCTGACCAGCGAGACCACCCAGCGCACCTGGCTGGACTCGGTGGGCGAGATTCCGGCCAGCCGCAAGCTGTCCGGCGACGCGTCGCTGCGCAAGGACCCGGTGTTCGGCGCCTTCGTGGGCTCGCTGCCGTTCGCGCACTCGACGCTGTTCGTCGATGAGGCCGGTCAGCGCAAGGCCTGGGTGGACGCGATCAACACCGTCCTGTTGCAGGGCAACACCCCGGCCAACGCCATCAAGAAGGCCGCCACCGACGAACAGAAGATCCTGAACAGCTACTACAAGTAAGGCGTTCGGCGGCCCGCGCCGCTGCCTCCCCTCCGGCGCCGTCCGGGGGGAGGTGGAGGCGCGTCCTGTTTGCCGCACCCATGTCGCTTCATCACTGCGCTCCAGAGGTTGAGATGCCCAGATTCCATGCCCGCCCAGGGACCCCATGACCAGCACGGCGCCCACGTCCACCACCCCCCCCAGGCCCCGCCGGGGCGGCTCGATGCGCCGGCATCAGACCCGCACGGCCTACACGTTCCTGCTCGTTCCGCTGATCTTCTTTCTGATCGTGCGCTTTTTGCCTACCCTCTCCGCCCTGCGCCTGAGCGTGTTCGACTGGAACATTCTCAAAGAGCAGCAGCCCTTCGTGGGGATCGAGAACTACGAGCGCCTGTTCGCCGACGAGAAGTTCGGGCAGGCGCTGCGCAACACGGCGCTGTACGCGGTGATCGGCGTTCCGGCCCAGATCGCCCTGGGGCTGGTGGTGGCACTGATGCTCAACCGCATCCAGGCGCTGCGGGGCCTGTTCCGGGCGCTGTATTTCGCTCCCTACGTGACCCCCATCGTGGCCGCCGCATGGGTCTGGCAGTGGCTGTTCAGCCCGCAGTTCGGCCCGATCAACACCTTCCTGATCTGGCTGAACATTCCGCCGCAGAACTTCCTGACCTCGCCCACCCAGTCCCTGGCGACGACGGCGGCCCTGGTGGTGTGGCAGAACCTGGGCTTCCAGATCGTGCTGTTCCTCGCCGGTCTCGCGGCCATCCCGCGCAGCTACTACGAGGCCGCCGAGATCGACGGCGCGAACGGCACGCAGACGTTCTGGAAGATCACGCTGCCGCTGCTCAACCCCACCATCGTGTTCAGCGTGGTTACCGGCACCATCTCCTATCTACAGCTGTTCACCCAGGTCGTCAACCTGAACTTCACCGACCAGGGCGGCCCGCTGGGCAGCACCATGACCGTGGCGCTGTACATCTACCAGATCGCTTTCGGCCGCTACCAGATGGGCTACGCCTCGGCCATCACGGTGGTGCTGTTCCTGATCATCCTGGCCATCACCCTCATCCAGCTGCGTTTCCTAACCCGGAAGTACGACCTGTGAACCGGCATCCCTTCCGGCCGCAGGTCACGCTTTCCGGGCGGCGCGCGCCCGTGGAGTCCGCATGACCACCCATCCCGCCCGCCCCGACGAGCGCCCCGCCGCCACCGCCGGCCAGCCCCAGCCGCGCCGCCGCGTGAACACCCCCACGCTGCTGGCCTACGTCGTGCTGAGCGTGGGCATCGTGGTCACGCTGTTTCCCTTCATGTGGATGCTGCTGACCAGTCTCAAGGGGTTTCAGGAGCTGTTTAACCTGTCGTTCCTGCCCGCCGCGCCGACCCTGGACAACTACCGCCAGGTGCTGGTGGAAACCGAATTCATCCGCTGGTTCGGCAACAGCCTGCTGGTGGCCGGGGTCACCACCGCCAGCGTGCTGTTCTTCGATTCGATGGTGGGCTACACCCTGGCAAAATTCGATTTCCCCGGCAAGAACATCATCTTTATCCTGATCCTGTCCACGCTGATGATCCCCACCGAGATGCTGGTGATTCCGTGGTTCGTGGGCGTCAGCGACCTGCAGCTGACCCAGAGCACCCCCGGCGCGTACTTTGCGATCATGTTTCCGGGGCTGATCAGCGCCTTCGGGGTCTTTCTGATGCGGCAGTTCTTCGAGACGCTGCCCGACGACCTGCTGGAAGCGGCCCGCATCGACGGCATGAGCGAGTTCGGCATCTTCTGGCGCATTGCGCTGCCGCTGGTGCGCCCGGCGCTGGCCAGCCTGGCGATCTTTACCTTCCTGGGCAACTGGAACGCCTTCCTGTGGCCGCTGATCGTGATTCAGAAACCCGAGTTCCGCACGCTGCCGGTGGGCACGGCGCTGTTCAACGGCGAGGCCGGCACGCAGTGGGGCCTGATCATGGCGGCCAGCAGCCTGGCGGTGATTCCAGTGCTGATCGTGTTCGCCATCTTCCAGAAACAGATTATCGAGGGCATCGTGCTGACGGGAATGAAGGGATGAGCGCCCAGGCCTCGCTGCTGGCCGTCTTCGCCCACCCGGACGACGAGGCGCTGCGCTGCGGCGGAACGCTGGCGCTGTACGCGGCGCGGGGGGCGCAGGTTCACCTGATCTGCCTCACGCGGGGAGAGGCCGGGCGCAATACCGATCCGGCCCTGGGCGAGGTGGAGATCGCCCCCCAGCGGGAGCAGGAGCTGAAAGACGCCTGCGCCGCCCTGGGCATCCACCCTCCCATCTTTCTCGGCTACCACGACAGTGGCCGGGGCGACCGGCTGCGCCGCGACGATCCGCTGGCGACCATCAACGCGGACCCCACCGAGATGGAACGCCGGATTCTTGAGGTGATCGAGGCCACCCACCCCCAGATCATGCTGACCTTCGATCCGCACGGCATGTACGGCCATCCCGACCACCTGATCGCCCACCGCGTCGCCACCGCCGCGTACGCCAGCAGCGGGTTCCGGCAGGTGCGTGTGCAGCGGCTGTTCTACACCGTTCAGAGCCGCGAGGAAATGCTGCGCCTGCAAAGTGGGCGCCCGCTGGGCGTGCTGGAGGGCCTGGAGCCGGAAACCTACGCGGTATGCGACTGCACCATCGCCGCCCATATCGATGTCCGCGCCCACGCAGCGCAGAAGCGGGCCGCGCTGTTCTCGCACCGCAGCCAGACCGGCCCGCTCAGCACCCTGGGGACTCTGACCGAGGAGCAGTTCGCGCCCCTGATGAACACAGAGACCTTCAGCCTCGGCGGCATTCGCTCCCCGGTGCCTGAATACCCCATGCACGACCTCTTCGCGGGCCTGGACGTCGCATTCAGCGCCGGCAGACCACAGGAGCAGCTTGCGTGACGCCGCGCGATGTCATTCTTCTGGGCAACGTCAACGTGGACCTGATCCTGGGTCCCCTGGACCGTTGGCCCGCACGGGGCACCGAGGCCCTGGTGGAGGGGCTGCAGTGGCGCGTCGGCGGCAACGCGGGCAATGCCGCCGCCGCCTGCGCGGCCCTCGGCACGAACCACGCGCTGGTCAGCACGGCCGGGAATGATCTGGCCGGGGAATGGCTCCGGGCGCAGCTGCCCGCCGGGCCGGTCACGTGGCTGCCGCACGCCGGGCCAACCTCAGTGACGGTGGCCGTGAGCCATTCCGACGGCGAGCGGACCTTTGTGACCCAGCTGGGCCACCTGGCGACCCTGAACTGGGAGGAACTGCGGCCCCATGTGCCCGTCAGCCGTTTTGCCCTGCTGGCTGGAGCCTTCCTCACCCCAGCCCTGCGCCGCCAGTACCCCGAGATGCTCACGCACTTCGGGCGCAGCGGAACGCAGGTGGCCCTCGACATGGGCTGGCCCGACGGCGGTTACACCCCCACGCTACGTCAGGAGGTGCTGGGCTGGCTGCCCCGAACGCACCACCTGCTGATCAACAACCTGGAGGCGCAGGCCCTGACGGGCGAGGCTGACCTGCAGCGCGCCGCCGATTGCCTCGCGTACCAGCTGCACCCAGACGGCACGCTGGCCATCAAGTGCGGCCCCCACGGCGTCCTGCTTCGTCAGCAGGGGCAGATCAGCACGCATGCGGCCCCGGCGGTCAGGGTGCAGGACACCGTGGGGGCCGGTGACATCTGGAACGCCGCGTACCTGGACGCCCTGGGCCGGGGCCAGGATGCTGGGGCCGCCGCCACATTTGCTGTGCAGGTTGCTTCCACAGCCGTCTCCACCCAGCCCAGGCGCTACCTCTCCGCGCCGCAGTGAGGGCGGGGGCGCGGCGAAGTGAGGGGCCTGACCTCACAGGACGTAGATCTGGAGCGGGGCGTACTGCGCGTCCGGCAAACGCGGGTCATGCGACTGGAAGAAATTGAGACGGGCGATGCCAGGACCACCAACTCACAGCGGGACATTCACCCTCCCGCCTCGGTGGTGGCCGTGCTGCGGGACCACCGGACTACGCAGGAGAGGGACCGTCAGACGGCGGACAGCGCATGGGAAGGAGTGGGCGCGGTCTTCGGGACCACGCTGGGCGGCTGGACCTACCCCGACAATCTGGTGAGGGCGATGCGGCTGATCGTGGAATGGTCAACCCAGCGCGGCTGGAACTGCAGACCGACAAGCGGTCAGTCTGGCAGGGCGTGCCACGCGAGAGAAGCTGGCGGCTCTGATGGCAGCAATACAGGGCAGGGAACAGCGGCCCAACATCTCCCCCATAGCCTGCGCTACACCGTCGCCACGCTGGCCCTGCGCGGCGACGCGCCGGTGGAGGTGGTGTCCAAGGTCCTGGGACACGCGCGGGTATCCATCACGCTGGACGTGTACCGGCATGTCATGGACAACGAGCGGCGGGCGCTGGTGGTGGACCTCTTCCACACGCCGCCTGCAGTCTCAGGCTTCAGCCTTCCGGCGCTGACCTGAGGTAGTCGAATGTTACTGGCTTGCCGAATAACCGCAGATAGGGGCTGACAGGCAGGGAATCAGCCGCTGACGTTGGTGAATTTCAGAGGTTGTGGTGCTTTGATACGAATCCCGGTTAATTTGTTACACGAGGCCACCAATGGAAGAGGGTCAGGGAGCGCACCCGT